>NZ_JBFPJR010000021.1:0-69772 GCF_040838215.1 Nocardioides eburneus
GTGGCGTCGATCTTCTGGTCGAGACCGCTGATCTCCCCACGCAGCCCCACCTCGACGCTCCCGATCCGCTCCTCCAGAGCGACCCGAGTTGCGTCCACCTTCTCGTCCAGCCGGACGATGTCGCTGCGAAGCGTGGCCTCGACGTGCCCGACCTTGTCCTCAAGACTGGTTCGCGTGGCGCCGAGACTCTGGTCCATGCCATCGAGCCGTCGGCTGAGCTGACCGATCGAGCGGCTGAGCAGTCCGTAGAAGGACAGCAACACGGCAGCCAGCGCCGCGATTGAGACCCAGGTGTCGAGATCCACGGACATCACCTCTTCAGTGTGCGCCACATCTGCATGGCATGCCACGACGCTAGAAGCCGACGCCGGTCAGCGTCTGGCGTTCCCGGCGGAGCTGAGGAAGCCACCGGCGCGAGTCGCCCTTGTGGACGTTTGGCGGCTCAACACGCCACAGGGCTCCCGTCGCTCGTACGAGCGACGGGAGCCCTGTTCACCTGCTGTTTCGGTAGTACCTGCTGCCTACCTTCGGACCTTCGCGGTCGGCTTGGAGGCCTTGACCAGCGTCTTGTAGCCGGACTTGGTACCGGTCACCTTCACCACGAGCTTCTTGCCCTTGAACTTCTTGGTCAGCTTGAGCGTCGCCTTGGTGGCGTGCCAGATCTTCTTGCCGTTGGCGAACCACTGGTAGTGAATCTTGGTGCCGGCCGTCCAGTGGCCGCGCTTGGCGGTCAGCTTCTGCCCGACCTTGGCCTTCCCCTTGATCCACGGTTTCGCGCCCGACAACGTCCCCTTGGCGACGGTCCTTGCCGACGATGTCTTCGACGCACTCGTGTAGCCGGACTTCGTGCCGGTCACCCGCACCGACAGCCTCCTGCCGGCGTCAGCAGCGACCGGCGTGTACGACGACCTGGTCGCCCCCTTGATGGCCTTGCCGTTGCGCAGCCACCGGTACGCGAACTTGGTGCCGGAGGTCCAGCGACCCCGATTGACGCTCACCCGATGCCCGACCTTCACCGTGCCCGAGATGGTCGGCTTCGAACCGCTCACCGCCCCCGCGCTCGGCGTCACCGCTGCCGACTCCGAGCTCGCGGTCTCCTCACCCTTGGTGGCCGTGCTGCGGTAGGAGATCTTCTTCCCCGCGTCCGCCGAGACGATCTTGTACGTCGCCCCCGTCTCGCCCGAGATCGGCGACCCGTTCCGCAGCCACTGCCCCGTGATCTCCTCGGGCTCGCCTGAGAACGTCCCCAGTGTCGCGGTCAACGTCTGACCCACCTTGGCCAAACCCGTGATCGTCGGTTTGGCGGCCGGCAGCACGGCCTCGAATACGGCCATCATGTTGTAGTCGTTGGCTGCTAGATAGGAGATGTCCGCCGGATCGACACCGACGGGCGGCTGGATCATGCTGGGCGCTACCGCCGAAGCTCCCGCGCCCCAGACATAGAAGTTGCCGTCGGTGTCAACCGCCTCGTAGGCATTGGACGCATTGGTGATCGCCGCGACCTGCTTACCCTCGAGCTCTGCGGGCACGGCATTGTTCTCGCCCGGCGCCGTCTGCGAACCCCACGCGACCAGCGAGTGGTCCGAGAGCAGCGCGACGGCATTGTTGCCGCTCGAGACGACATCGATCACGTCGAGGTCGTCGCCGGTGTCGGTGAGCACCGCCGGCAGGTTGGTCTGGCCGCTTGCATCGTCGCCCCAGGCGACGGCGGTGCCATCCGACTTGATGGCATAGATATTGGAGCCGGTCACCGTTACCGAGGCCACTCCGGCGAGGCCCTCGGGCACGTTCAACTGGCCGCGATCAGGGTTCGGCTTCCCCCAGGCGATCACGCTGCCGTCGGACTTGACGGCTGCGGCGATCCCTTCAGTCGTCGCGACGCTGATCGCGGTGAGGTTCGTCAGCTCCGACGCCGACGGGAGGTTGGTCAGCCACGCCTCGCTGCCCATGCCCCAGGTGACCAGATGACCGTCGGCGGTGACCGCGGCTCCGTCCTCCTGCTGTCCTCCGGCGATATCGACCACCCTCTGGTTGGCGAGCGAAGCCGGCGGAGCGACGCCGAAAATCGATTGGCCAAAGGTCTCGACCTTGCCTGCCGCGGTGAGCCCGATCGCGGAGGAGAACCCGTTCGCGACCACCTTGGTGTAGGCCACCCGGGCCTGGGCCTCGGTGAGCGACGGGCTCGGCAGGCCGTCGCCGGTGTCGCCCGGACCCCAGATCGCCACCGACCCGGCCGCTGACAACGGCACCGGCGTCGTTGCCTGCGCCGGACCATTCAAGACCGCCAGACCAGCCAGCCCCGTGAAGGCGGCCAGTCCCACCCTCAGATATCGGCGCGTTTCGATTCGCAACATCGTCTCTCCTTCTCGGGCTTGGCGCCCTCCCAAGCCGGTTCCTTCGCGGACTCACGGCTCTGTGTCCTCGATCACACGAAGTTCACGACCTGAGCGCCGGGCTGTCCATGAGGAGCGGGGCACCAACCCGAACGAGAGCGGGGATGTTGTCACCACGGTGACAACATCCCCGCTCTTCATTCGGCCTCGATGGGATAGTCGAGCTGCGGTGGCCCGTAGTCCGGGTCGCAGTCCGAGGGATCTCCGGAGTACGGCGCCCGCCCCGTGGCGAGCTGAGTCCCGGGGAACCAACTGGTGCACTTGTTGCCGTTGACCGTTCCGGCGCCGACGGTCACCCGGTTTCCTGGCCCCGAGATGGCGGCGGTGAGCAGACGCGAGACGTCCTCGCCGGTGCGGGTGCGGCAGCCGGAGAACGGCGGGATCGTCACGGTGCCGGACAGCGAACCGCCGTTGGCCAGGCTGAAGAGGCCTCGCTTCGCCATCCAGGTGGCGGCTGCCGCGGTGCCGGGGACGAGCGGTGGGTCCTGTTTCTCAGGCACGTTCTCGGGATCGTTAGCCCAGAAGCCTTGGGCTCTCGCGACAAGATCAACCGCTCCGGTCGTGCACCCGGCTGCCAGGTGGAGGTCGATGCCATCGACGGCGATCCGGTTCACCCGCACCTTCACCTGCCCGCGAAGGTGACTGGCGTCCTCGTGCTGAGCATCAAAGACGCCAGGACGGATTTCGATCCGCTGGCGGTAGTCGGTCTCCGACGTGCTGAGCAGCAACGGGACCGGAACGTCCTGAGCGTCTCGGAGCTGCTCGATCTGCACCTGCGCCTCCACCGGGATCGTCCCGAAGGCGGCCGTGCGCACCGTGATCGGTATCCCCTCGCCGTAGCCGTGCTTCGCGCGGGCCGGCGACGAGAAGGTCACCTCGGTCAACATCGGTTGGGTGAACTGCCGATGCTCGGGGTCGTCTGCGGGGTAGTACGTCGGCTCCAGCGAAGCCGCAGACACAATCAGCGCCTGCGCCGAGAGCCGCACCCATTCTCGGGCACGAGCGACCTCCGAGAGTCCGTTGCCTTGGACGCCGTACCAGCTTCCCGGATGGTCCGGCTCGTGGACGCCCGGGTAGGGGGTGTAGGCGCGCGCCGGCAGCGCGGCCGCCGTCAGCACAAGCCCGATGACCGCCACGACCCATCGGCGGTGTCTTCGCCACATGCTCATGGCCGCACGGTGACAGGCAATGCCGTCGGTGACCACTACTCTCTCGCGGATGACCTCCGGAGCCGGGGATCCGCGCCGCGAATTGTCACCTGCGTGCTAATCCAGCGCACTCATTTCGGCGGCGGCCGACCACCGCTGGACCACCGCTCGGCGCCGGTGACGCCATAGATCTGCAAGCGCGTGGCCCGTCCCTCACTCGGTGACCACGCGGATTCGTCCCAGGGATTGGAGTAGTCAGATGTTGAAGTACTCAGCCGTCGCCGCCGGTGCCGCGGCCCTCGTCGCCTTTGCCGCCCCGGCCATGGCCAGCCCGCCGTACGCGGTGACCGCCAACGGTGTCAGCAGCGGTGACGTGACGTTCAGCGCCCACTCGGACGCGATCACCTTCACCGTGCACAACTCCGGTGGCGATCGGGTGATGACCTGCAGCGACGTCACCGTCGGCGGCGTCATCCACACCGGCACCGGCGTCAACCCGGTCGCCTCGATCACCAGCTCGACCTGGCAGGGCTGTGCTTACAGCGGCCTCCCGGTCAACGTGACGCCCAACCACAGCCCGTCCTGGGACCTCTACGGCACCTCCGCCGCCACTTCCGGCAACACCGACGACATCGATGGCCAGGTCCGCAATGTCAACGCCAATGTGAGCATCCTCAGCGGCGCTTGCACCTTCGACGTCACCGGTGCAGCGAACGGCACCTTCCACGAGGCGAGCCAGACGATCGACATGAACGAGACTGCCGGCAACCTGGTCCTCGGCAACCGCAGCAGCGCCATCGGCTGCCTCAACCAGGTGAACAACGGTGACACCGCCGACTTCGTCGGCACGTTCACCGTGACCGAAGGCGCTCCGATCTACCTGTCCTGATCGATCCGTCAACTCTGGAGTGCGGTGCCGGCTCGTCCGGCACCGCACCTTCGGCTATCGCCGGCCCCGCTCGACACGCCACGTCGGCAAAGTGACCTTGAGACAGAGGATCAACAGGAGACGCTGGTCGGGATCGTCCAACGCCTCGCCGAAGAGCCTGCGCAGCTTCTTGAGCCGATACCGGACCGTTTTGGGATGCACGCCGAGGTGAGCCGCCAGCGCCGGCGCCTTCTGGCTGACCACCAGCCATCCCAGCAGGGTCTCGGCCAAGACGTACTGCTGGCTTGCCTTCTCCTCTGCCAGTGGCGCGAGCACCTCGTCGCTGACGCTCCGCGTCAGCGACGCATCCGCCTCCAGCCATAGCTCGACCCGGTGATCGGCGCACCGCACGATCCGCCCTGCGGACCGGATTCTCCCCCGGGCCACCAGCGCGAGCGCAGCTCGGGCCCAGCGATAACCGTCGCGGGTGTGAGCGACCGGCATGGGCCACGACTCGGCAACCAACACTCGCGGGCTCGTCCGCAGCAGGATCCGACGCACGAGCTCGACATCTCGCTCGTCACTCACCACCACGAGCTGATCGCCGATGCGGGCGTCAAGCACCCCGGCAGGAAGGACGCCAGACGCCCGTACCACGTCGCCGTAGGCCTGCGCGACCAGCACGACCACCCGCGGTGGCGGTGACCATCCGGCGCCCTCCGCGAGACGGCAGGCGTCATCCGGCGCAGCGAGCTTCAGAAGGGCCGACAGCAGCTCACGGCGACGATCGTCATGGGCGCTTCTCGCGCCATGGAAGCCGCAGTCGACGAAGCGGGCGAGATGCACGAGGTACTCCGCGATGCCACGGGCGAGTTCCGCGACCACCTGCCCGCGCAGGTCCTCGCGGGCGGTCAGGACCTGGAGCGCCTCGCATACCGTCGTGTTCGCAATGTGGATCGAGGCCTCGATCCGCCGCGGGTCCGCGCCCGCCAAGGCCTCGGCCCGCCCCAAACCTCGGAAATACTCCTCGATCTCCGCGATGGCAGCATGATCGCCTGAGCCGATGCGGAAGAACCGGTCGATCGCGACGCTCGCCGCATCCCGCACCATCCGATGCAACTGCCCGCGACGCGGGCCACCGAAGGCAAGAACCCCCACTCGAACGCGCACGGCGATCCGATCCGGTAGTTGGTGACTCGCCCGATGCAACCTCTCAACCAGCGTCGGCGGCAGTCGAGGCACACCCAGAGTCCTCCCGAGCTGACTCCGCGCACGCGGCACCACCACACCGCCGACATCGGTGTCGAACGGCTCTCGCCGAGATGGACTCATCGTTCCTCCGGTGGGCCCGGAGTAGTGCTCGATCGGGCGTCGGGCTCGCCACCACGATGTAGACACAACAGAGTCCGCTCTGTCCCGGAAGATGCGCACCAGACACGCTTCATCCACAGGTTCTTGTCACCTGCGTGACAAGAGAACCGACCTACGCTGGGATGGACCGCAACCACACTCTCGACGTCAACCCAGCTCGATGCCCATTGTGATGCCCATATGCGTATGGCCATATCAGAATGAGCACCCTCTCGGGGTGGTAACTCGAGGCCCCCGCCATGCGTTGACACAGCACCGCCAACGACGCACCCGGCCCCGGAGGAAACATGCCCGGACTCCAGCCTTCATGGCAGCGCGAGCCCTGTCCGTTGTGGTGCATCCGCGAGCATGGCGAGGACGACATCGCGCTCGATCGCTACCACCAAGGGCCGCCCGCGTCGTTGTCAGTGGCGATGAGCACCCGGCCCGACGAGCCGCACCACAACAACTTCGAGACGGTCGACCTGACCCTGCGGGTCGGGCGATTCAGCGGGGAGATCGTCGACTGGGTCGCCATCGAGCCGATCGAGCTCACCGTCCCCCGGATCGTGCTCACCGCCGAGTCGGCGAGCCGGCTCGCGCAGCGCGTCAAGGAGATGCTCGCCCATCATGCGGCCGGGTGACCGACGGGTGATACGCCGCCGCGTCAGCGGCCAGCAGTGAAGTCCGGCCAAGGCTTCGGGAGCAGCTCCGCCAGCTCGACGTCGAGCACCTGGCAAAGAGCGAGCAGCGTGCCCATCTGAGGGTTCATCGGCGCGCCGGGCCGCGACTCGCCCTTCTCGTACTTCTGATACGTGTATCCCGCGATGCCGACCATGCGCGCGACGTGTTCCTGGCTCAGGCCCTTGGCTTGACGCGCGCTCGCCAAGTTGTGCCCAACCAGTCGAGCAAACTCGTCGACGGTGAGGCGACCGTACTCGTGCACGTGGTCCGGCATATTGCCATCGTGGTGGTGCCGGCTTACGAAGATGGCCATACCAATATGGCAATCTGCGTATGAAGTGGCGTGCTGTGGACAACGGTCGCGCAGCGGGTCGAACCGTCGGTCCGTCTCCCTATCGTCGAGGGCGCGGCCACCACGGCCACCACACGGACTCATGCTGGAGGCGGCCCGATGAACAGACCGGAGGACCGGCCGGCCGACGAGAAGGCCCAGCCGAGCTGGCAGCGAACGCCCTGCCCGCAGTGGTGCGCGCGTGTCCACGAGGAGGGCGACCACCCCGAGGACCGTTATCACCAGAGCGAGCCAACCTTCTTTCCCGCGATCGTCAGCACCCATGCGACGACGCCGATCATGGACTCGTTTGAGGGGATCGACATGCTCGCCAGGGTCTGTCAGTACGTCGACGACGTCGTCGCATGGGTGGCGATCGAGCCTGCTGAGCGACGCGAGCCGAGGTTGGTCCTCACCGTCGAGTCGGCCCAGTTGCTGGAGCGCGGCCTTGCCGCGCAACTCGCGCGCCACAGCGAAAGCTGAAGCCGCCCGGGTTTGTCACCTGCGTCATAAGAAATCACCACATAGAAGTGGGCTATCCACAGTCGCGCGCCACCGCTCTTGCCGTGCTGTCCCGGCCAGAGCAGACTCCAAAACCCGGTAGGCGAGCCACGTCTCGGCGATCCGACTCGACTCAGCCGGCGAATGGGAGTGTGATGTCCGACACACCCGGGGAGGGAGCGAGTGATGACCAGAAGCCACCCACCGGCCCAGGCGGGCGTCCGATGAGTCAGGCCGGTGTCGAGGTTCCGCAGACCGCGCTGCCACCGCAGATCACGCAGCAGCTCCAAGCCTCCGTGCCTGCCTTCGCCGAGCGGGTGACCCGACGGGTGCAGGCCGAGATCGAGGCGTACGCCGGGCCGGCGGACGGCCGCCGACAACGACTGATCTCCATGGCGGTCGCCGAGTCGGCCCGAGTCTTCATCCGATCGCTCGGCGGGCGACGACTCTCCACCGCCGGCGTGGACGACCTCTTCCGACGGATGGGTTATGGAGAGGCGAGTGAGGGCCACGACCTCGACGCCCTCCGCGAAGCCCTCGGCATCGCCGCTCGGGAGGGATGGCGCGGACTGCAGTCGACCGTCGTGGCCGCCGGTCTTCCCGCCAGCACTCTCGGCCGGCTGGGCGACGACCTCGGCGCCTTCATCCACCACCTCGCGGGCCAGGCCGACGCGGGTCGCCTCATGGCGGAGCGTGCCCGAGAGCGCGACGTCGGGGTCAACCGCAGCCTCCTGATGCAGGCGCTCCGCGACGACGCCGACCTCGCGACCGTTCACCACCGGGCGGGTCTCGCCGGCTGGCCGCTGCCCGCCCGCGTCGTCGCGATTGCCGCGACCGCCGACAACACCGACGCGACCTGGCCCGACACCGAAGTCTTCGAGGGCAAGGTGCTCACCGATACTGCGGCGACGCCGGCGCTCTACCTCACTCCCGCCGAGCACACCGCGCCGGTCGTCGATCAGCTCCGCGGCCTCGGGCGCGGCGTGCGGGTCGCACAGAGCTGGCCGGTCGAGCTCGCCGACGCCGGCGCCGCCTTCCGCTGGGCGACGCGAGCGCTCGAGCTCGTCGACGCCGGGGCGATCCCCCGCCAGCAGGTCGTCGACTGCGCGAAATACCGCACGCACCTCTGGCTCCACGCGGAGCCCGCGCTCAGGCGCCAACTGGCACAAGAGCTCCTCAGCCCGCTTTTTGCCGAAACCCCCAACTCGCGCGAGATCCTCTCCGAGACCCTTCTCGTCTGGCTCGAGACACGGGATAGCGCGCCTGCGATCGCCGCCGTCCTGGGCGTGCACCCGCAGACCGTGCGCTATCGGTGGCGACGCATCAACGAACTCTTCGGAGAAGCACTCAGAGACCCCGAGTTCGTGGTGCAGTTGACCATGGTGCTCAAAGCCAGCGTCCCGCTGTGGGTGGCCGGCGACCAGAGCGACTTCGAGCGGTACTGGAACGAGGAGATGGCGTGACCACTGCCCCGGCTGCGACAGAGGCGGCCGGATCCTGCGACGCGACGTGGAGGCTGCGGCCCTGGCTCGCACGGCTGTGTCTGGCGCTCGGCCTTGGCGTGGCCCTCGCACTGGCGGCCTGGAGCCTGGCCCCCGCCCTTCGGGGCGACGGGTGGCGGTGGGCGGCCCTCGCCTTGGACACCGTCGCCCTCGGCTGCGCCGTCGCGCTTCGCCGACCGCGCGAGTGGCTGAGGACGGAGTCGTTGACGTTGATCGCCGGCACCGCGTCGTATGCGCTGGCGTGGACGGCGGCGCTCGGCCACCGCCCACCGGCGGCCTTCGTCGCCGCGGCCCTCGTCGCTCTCGTCGCAATCTGCAGCGCCACGGTCAGTAGTGCTGCCGCCGGCATCGCCGGCCGACCGCCCTGGCCGCGCTGGTATGCGCCCGCGTTGCTGGCCGTCGCCGGCGCGACGCTGCTCATCCGTGGGTGGACGAGCGACGGAATCAGTGCGTACGCCGCCACCGTCGCAGTCCTCGCCGCCGGTGCCCCGGGCGCGCTCGCCGTCGCGCTGGGGGCACCACTGCGGCTCGCCGCTCGACGCGGCGACGAGGCGGGGATCCAGTTGCACCACACCGCGGCTCTCCCTGCCGCGCTCGCCGTCGACACGCTGGTCCTCGACGGTCTCACGACGCTCGTCGAGGGCAAGCACGTCTCGTCCGTCGACCCGCTCGACGAGACCCACCTGCGCAACCTGCGCTGGTTCGCCGGAGCCCTCGCGCACGCGTCCGACCATCCCGTCGGACGGGCCATCGCCAAGCTCGCCGGACGGGGGAACCTCAGCGATGTCCGCGAACACGCCGGCCTCGGCATCAGCGGCTCTGTCGACCGTCATCCGGTACGGGTCGGCAGTCCCGACTGGCTCGGCCTGCCGGATGCTCCGCCCGACGGCGCCACGCAGACCGTTGCGGTCGAAGTCGACGCCCGAGTGCTCGGAACGATCAGTGTCGTGGACACCGTCCGTGATGGCTCCGGCGAGGCCGTGGCCGCTCTGCGCGCGATGGGAGTCGAGCCCGTGCTCGTGACGGACGCCCCGATGGCACGGGCGCAGGCCATCACCGGCCAGGTCGGCATCGAATCCACTCTCCGGCCGCCGCTCGCCCAGGTCATGGCGCAACGGTCTGACGAGGGCGCTCGGGTCGCCGTTCTCGGCCCGACGGCACGCAGAGCGGCCCTCGTGCTCGGACCCCAGAGTGACCGGATCTCACTCGAACGCTGCGACATCGTCTCCGCCGCCCGGGCCGTCGGTCTGTGCCGCGACGCTGCCCGCGAAGTTCAGCTCTGCGCCCGGATCGCGCTGGCCTGGCACGCCGCGATGGTGGCGCTCGCCGCGTCCGGGGTGCTGGTCCCGTGGCTCGCCGCCGTCGCCGCCCTCCTCGGGATGGGACTGGTCCTGGGCATCAGTCACACGACCAAGCTGCCGCGACTGGCGGCTCCGGCCTTGTCACGCGTGTGACAAGAACCTGCTGGTCACGGCCTCCGATCCACGACCACGCCTTGTGACTCGCCTCGCGGGGTGGCTTGATCGTGGACGCCGCACGACGAGGTGCGGAGTGAGGATGTGACTCGGGATGACGCGACGCCGCCGGCTCAACAGAGCCACCGCCCTGGCGCCCTTGGCCATGCTGTCCGCCGCCTGGACGATCCACGCCGTGACCGCACCGACCGCGGAGCCGAGTCAGCTCCTGACCCAGGGCGCCGGCGTGTCGGTCCTGCCGGATGGCACCACGGTGCCGAGCCAGGCGCCCGAGAGTCCGGTCAGCGTCTCGAGCGTGCGAGCACCGACCGGAGGCCCCGGCGCCAGCGCCGCGGTCACGACGACCCGGCCCGCGCTGAGCGACTCCCTCCCCTCCACGACCGCCATCCCTGTGGTCGCGCTGGCGGCCTACCAGCGCGCCGCGACGGTGATCGATGAGGCCGACCACGATTGCCACCTCGACTGGCAGTTGCTGGCCGCGATCGGGGAGGTGGAGTCCCACCACGGGAGCGCCCACGGCAACACCCTCACCCCGGAGGGCGTCGCGAAGCCCGGAATCTACGGACCGCGACTCGACGGCAAGCGCGGGGCCGCGCGCGTCGCTGACACCGATGGCGGCTCCTACGACCACGACCGGCGCTACGACCGCGCCCTCGGTCCGATGCAGTTCATCCCGTCCACCTGGGCTCTCGTCGGCGTCGACGCCAACGGCGACGGCCGCCGCAATCCCCAGGACCTCAATGACGCCGCCCTCGCCGCCGCGGTCTACCTCTGCTCCGGCGACGACGACCTCGCCACGACCGCCGGCCAGCAGGTCGCCGTGCTCCGCTACAACCACAGCCAGGCGTACGTCGCCCGGGTGCTCGCCATCGCGGCCGCCTACCGCTCCGGCAGCACGCTGCCGGTCTCGCTCCGCGCCCTGCCCGCCGTCGATGTCACCACACTCGACCCCACGGCCACCGCGAACCCCCACGACCAGAAGTCGCCCCACAGCCATCACGCGGCGCACCCGCATTACACGGCGACACAGCCCCATCAGGTCGGCACGATCCGAAGCCACGACGACGCGGGGCCGAGCTCCACCGGCACCACCGCGCAGACGACGACCGGGCCCAGCGAACAGCCGAGCGCTCAGAGCCCCACCGCGACACCGCCGCCGGCCGCCTCAGCCGCCGACCTCGGCGCGCTCTGCGGCGACCAGGTGGACGCGACCTACCCCGACGCCACCGCGGAGGCCCGGACGCAGGCGGTCGCCGAGTGCGCCACCCAGCTCAGCGGACAGACGCTGGACGACGCCCGGGCGAAGGTCGCCGATGTCGTCGCCGCGCTGGCCGATGATGTCGACGGCCTCACCGGACCCGACGAGCCGCCTGCGGCCGACCCGACTCCGGCCGAGCCGTCGCCGTCCCCCAGCGACCCAGCATCGTCGCCTGCGGCCTCCCCCACGGCGGACGCTGTCACGCCGTCGATGGAGGAGTGAGAGCCCCACGAGCCCGGAGCCCTGCCCTCCGGCACACGAGCGTCACGCCGGAGCCCTGGTCCTCACGGTGTGTCCGCTCATCGACTGTCCGCGTTGCGATCGACCGAGGCACCGTGCTCCGCGCGGGCACGCACGACCCGTCGACCAGGTGCCCAGGCGTTTGATCGAACGTTCGGTCAACGTGCCCCGCGACCGTCCCGATAGCTATCGCCGCAGACCGCGGCGCGCCCGTGGCGGACCGTGGCCGCGGCGAGGGCGACCTCGACGTCCGTGGACCGCGTCAGCGCCGCCACGTGTACGGCGTCGTGGTGCTCACCCTGACCAGGCCGGAGCGCTCCAGGATCGGCCAGGAGAACTCCGTCGAGTCGCTGTGGATCAGCCTCTTCCCGAGCGCGAGCGCCGACCGGGCGCGCGCTGCGGTCAGCGCGCGATAGATGCCCCGGCCCCGCCACTCCGGGAGCGTCGCGCCGCCCCAGATGCCGCCGAACGTCGTCCCGGCGACGGGCTCGAGCCGGCCCGCGCTGACGACCTGGCCGTCGGCCTCCGCGACTCACAGCTCCATCCCGTCGTCGCGCGCCAGCCGCCGCAACATCGCCTCGGCCATCTCGTCGGCCAACGAGTCGCCGAAGGCCACGTCCTGCATCGCGGTCATCGCGCGCACGTCCGCCTCGGCGCTCACCCGGCGCAGCGTGACACCGGCGGGGAGCGGCACGTCCACGGCGAGGAGGGCGGCCTCGCCGATCATGATCGACTCCGGCTCCTCGGGGACGAAGGCGTACGCCGCCAACGCCTCCGCGAGGCCGGGCGCGCGATCGTGACCGCGCGTCTTCCACTCCACCCGCGTGATCTCCGGGTCCGCCTCGAAGTGCGCCCGGCCGGCCGCCACCAGCCGCCTGATCTCGTCGGCATCCGCGCCACCGAGGTCCCGGTAGGTGATGAAGCCACGTCCGCCGGCGAACGTCGCCAGCCGGAGCGGCCCGAGCCGGGTCACCGCCAACGCGCTCGGCGTCTCGGCCTCGGTCCGGAGCTGGTCGTCGTACGCCTGGAGCAGGGCAGCGGCATCGGGCACGGGCTCATCCTCGGGGCGCCGGCTCGGGCGGGGCAATCGGGTTTTCGCGACCATGCTCGGTCGTGGTCGACGACGAAACGGAGGGCGACCCCGTCCCCCGAGGGACGGGGCGCTCCGTCACAGCGCGGGGATCAGCAGGAACGACGCCCCGTAGACGACCAACCCCACCAGGAACATGACGACCGTGTAGCCCATGACCTGCCGCAGCGGCAGCTTCGCGAGGGCGAGGACGGGCAGCAGCCAGAACGGCTGGATCATGTTGGTGACCGACTCGCCCGCCGCCACCGACATGGCGATCTTCGACAGGTAGCCCGGCGAGCTCTGGTGCATCGCCAGCGCGGCGTTCACCGCCACCGGCCCCTGGACACCCCAGTGCCCACCCGCGGAGGGCACGAAGAGGGTGATGACCACCGAGGCGAGGAAGTTGAAGAACGGCAGCGTCGTGGCGTTCGCGCCCGAGACGATGCCGTCGGCGATCCGGACCGCGAGGGAGTGAACGTCCGCCGCGGGGGCGTAGCCGAGGAGCGCGATGATGCCGCCGTAGAGGGGGAACTGCAGCACCATCGGGCCGACCGAGCGCGCGGCGGCGGTGAAGGCCCGAACGTACCTGATCGGCGTGCCGTGCAACAGCACCCCGATGAGGGTGAAGACCATGACGAGACTGCCGACGTCGAGCTTGAAGTGGTAGAGGTAGAACGCGTACGCGCCCGCGGCGACGAGCAGCAGGCTCAGCGGACGGAAGCGCTCCACCGCACCGGCGAAGCCGCTGCGCTCGTGGACGGCCGCCGGCTCGTCCTCCTCGAAGATGGCTGGGTCGGGCGCCAGCTCGTGGTCGGGCACCATCCGGGCGAGCAGGAACGGGATCGCGATGGCGAGCACGACCACCGGCACCAGGTTGGACGGCTGGCCGATCTGCCGCCACAGGCTCAACGTGTGCCCGGTCGCCGTGTGTACGACGTCGAGCGGGCTCTTCGGGTCGGTGTTGGCAAGCGCGACCGAGGCCGAGAGGCCGCTGTTGCAGACGATGAAGCCGGTGTAGCTCGCGGCGATCAGGTAGCCGAAGTGGATGCCCTTCAACCGGCGGGCGATGTGGCGCGCCAGCAGCGCGCCGCTCACCAGGCCGAGGCCCCAGTTGAGGAACGAGCACACGAGCGCGACGCCGAAGCACAGCAGCGCCGCCTGGACCTGAGTCGCGGGCCGCGCGGCCAGCCACTCGAGACCGCGACGGATGACCGGCGCCTCGGCCAGCGCGTGACCGGTGACCAGGACGAGCACCATCTCGAACGCGAAGGCGAAGATGTTGTTCTCGCCCCAGACGCCGGAGAACCACGCGTCGGTGACGCCGGACGGCGTCGCGTGCGGGACCACGGCGAAGACCACGACCACGCTGATGACCGTGAGGATCAGGGCGAGCAGGAACGGGTCGGGCATCAGCCGCTCGACGTAGCGGACACAGGCGTTGGTGAAGCGCTTCATCGCGCCTCCCGAGACGTGGGAATGGATCGTTTCACGATGGAAGAGCGTCGCATGAGCGGGCCCGAGCCGCCGAACCGGGCTTTCGTCGACGACATGCACCCGTCACGCTGGAGCCATGGCTCTCGCGGTGTGTCTGCTCTTCGACCGCCGCGGCGACCTGCTGATCCGCAACCTCTGGTCGAGGCTCGAGGAGCACGGCATCGGCACGCTCCAGAGCCACACCCACGGTCACCACGTCCCCCATCTCTCCTACGCGGTGCTGCTGGAGTGGGACCTCGACGCCGTACGCCAGGCGGTGACCACACTGCCGGACGGGGGTGGCTTCACGCTCTCCGGACAGGGCGCGGTCGTGTTCCCGCGGGGCCGGGTGGCGCTGGCGCCGGCGCTGCCCGCGTCCGTGATGGCGCGACAGGAGGCGGTGATCCGCGCGCTCTCGGAAACCGGCGCCCTGGTGCACCGGCACTACCTGCCCGGCGCCTGGCTCCCGCACGTCTCGCTCGCCACCCGGGCCGCCGCCGGCGATCTGAGAACCGTCACCGGCGCGGTCGCGGACGCCGTACCCGTGCCGCTGCCGGTCGACCGGGCGGCGCTCATCGACAGCTCGACCGGCGAGCTATGGCCGTTGCCGCACGTCCCGTGACCACGTCTCCCAGTCCACGCCTCTGACCAACGCTCCCGGTCCGGGGAGCACCGACCCGCCGGCCATGCTGGCCGGCGCGGGCACGGCCACGAGCTCGAGGTGCTCGCCACGGAGGGCGACCAGCCGGCGCACCAGGTCGATGAGGTTCTCCCTCCGCGGGCCGGCAAGCTCGAGATCACCGTCACCATCGTCCGTCGCCATCTCGACCAGCAGCCTCGCCACCTCGGCCGACGCCACCGGCTGGGTGGGCATGTCCATGATCTGCGCACGGTCCCCGCTCCGGGAGCGCTCCAGCACCTGGCCCGGGAACTCGTGGAACTGAGTGGCGCGCAAGACGCGGACGCCCGGCGCATGCTCGCGGGTGGCGCGTTCGTGCGCCAGAGTGGCGACGTACCACCCGTAGCCCTGGCTCTCGTCGATCCCCACGATGGAGAGCACGACGGTGCGTCGTACGCCGGCAGCGCGGGCCGCGGCGCCGAGGTTCGCCGCCACCGTGGTGAAGAATGCGACCGCCGCCTGCTCGTCCATCGAGGGCGACCGGGTGACGTCGATGACGGCGTCGACGCCGTCGAGGCGGTCGCCGATCGAAGCGGGATCGGTGAGATCGACGCCCGTGGTCCGGCTGAGGGCGATCACCTCATGCCCGGCGTCCCGGGCGAGGCGCGTCACCTGTGACCCGATCAGCCCGGTAGCGCCGGCGACGGCCAGACGGCGCTTCTTCACGATCGGCCCACCCGTCGTCGACTCCACGCGATCGATGCTAGCGGCGTGGCGTCCCAGTCGAACGCCGCAGACCTGCTCAGCCGTGCGTCCAGGTCGCGACGGCGCGGTCGATCAGCCGGCGGGTCGACGCGGAGACCTTCTCCACCAGCGTGACGGACGGCTCCGGCGTCGTACGCGAGGAGGAGCGGGACGCACGCCAGGTGCCGACCACGACGCCGTCGACGAGCACGGCCGGGCGGAAGACCCCGTTGCCGCCGGGGACGAGCGCCTCGAGCGCGGACGGGCTCGCGACGAGCGACCGGTCGGCGTAGCCGAGGATCCACTCGTCGAAGCCCGGCACCAGCGTGACACCGGTCGGGTCGGGAACCGCGGGCTCGCCCGCGACCCAGGCCGAAGCGCCGTCGACCCGCACCTCGACGAGGTCGCCGACCGTCGTCAGCGCGCGACGCAGCGTCGCCTTCGGCAGCTTCGTCCACCAGGCCAGGTCCGCCTCGGTGACCGGCCCCCGGGCGGCGACGAAGCCGCGGACGACATCAGCGAGCCCGGCGAGCGCGGCGTCGGGGTCCTCGAGCGATGGCGTCGCCGTGAGTGTCAGCAGCTGCTCCGCGCCGGTGTCGTCGAAGGCACCCCAATGAGCGAGCCCGTCGACCGCGAGGTGCATGAGCAGGTGGTAGCCGCGGCCGGCCGCGGTCTCGATCCCGGCCTTCTCCCAGCACGCCAGGGCCTCCGCCCGCCGCAGCGGACGCTCCAGCAGCGCCTCGTGCAGCACGTCGCGCGCCCGGGCCAGGACGGCGTCGTCGAGACCGAGCCGCTCCCGGCGTCGTACGGCGGCCCGGTGGGTCCGCTCCGCAGTGAAGTGCAGCAGCGCGGCGAGCCGCGTCGGCGTGGTCGCGAAGAGCGTCCCGCGCATCGGCCACGACCGCACCAGCTCGCCGGCGTCGAAGGCGGCGCGTACGTCGGCGACGGTCGTCCCGGGACGCGACCGGATCGCGATCGCCGCGAGGACGGCCGGCAGATCCTGCCCCTGCAGCGCCACGGCACGGTCGACCACGGCGGACGGGCCGAGGTCCGAGCCGCCGAGGAGCTGCGCCCGCCAGCGCAGCCGCCGCGCGTTGGCCGGCGTGAGCTCGATGGTCATGCCCGCACCGTACGTCCCCGCTCGCCAACCGGGCATGCTCGTCGCGACCACCGAGCCGCGCGCTCCGCGCCGACCAGCTTCTCGCCGACGACGTGGCCCAGCCGTTGACCGATCGATCGGTCAACGCGGCACACGCGCGGTGCCGAGCTGAGGGCCTCGCGCGCCGGTTCCCTTCGGACGCCGGTTCGATCACGGCACCCGATCTCCGGCCGAGATCCGACACCTCAGGCGGCGTGCCAGCGCACCGGCAGCCGCTTGATGCCCTGCTGGAACGACGAGCGGAGCAGGTCCGGCTCGCCGGCCGGCGCCTCGACTCAGAACAGCCCGACGGTGTCGCCGTGGTCGTCGATGTCGATGTGGGCGGCCGCCGGGTCCGAGCCGAGCCCGGGCATGGTGCGCATGTCACCGCAGATCGGGTAGATGAACCCGGCGCCGACCGAGGCGCGCACCTCACGCACGGGCAGTCGCCATCCGGTCGGCGCGCCCCGCAGGCTCGGGTCGGACGACAGCGAGAGGTGGGTCTTGGCCACGCAGATCGGGAGGCCGCCCCAGCCGCGCCGCTCGTAGAGGTCGAGCGCGCCCGCCGCCGCGGGCGCGTAGTCGACGCCGTCGGCGCCGTACACCTGGGTCGCGATCGTCTCGATCTTCTTCCGCAGGCCGGCGTCGAGGGAGTAGAGGAAGCGGAACCCGCCGGGCTCGTCCGCCGCCTCCGCGACCGCCTCGGCGAGCTCGGTGGCGCCACGGCCACCCTCCGCGAAGTGGGTCGAGAGCGCACACCGTACGCCGGCCTCCTCCGCCACCCGGCGGATCGCGTCGTGCTCGGAGGGATGGTCGGTCGGGAAGGCGTTGATCGCGACCACCGGCGTGACGCCGTGCAGCCGGATGTTGCCGATCTGCTTGCGGAGGTTGTTGGCACCGGCGAGGACGTCGTCGGGGTTCTCCGCCATCAGCTCCGTGGGCAGCGGCCGACCGGCCACCACCTTGTGCCGTCCCGAGTGGACCTTCAGCGCCCGGACCGTCGTGACCAGGACCGCCGCGTCCGGGACCAGTCCCGAGACCCGGCACTTGAGGTTGAAGAACCGCTCCGCCCCCATGTCGGCGCCGAAACCCGCCTCGGTGACGAGGTAGTCGCCGGCGTGGATGCCGATCAGGTCGGCGACCACCGAGGAGTTGCCGGTGGCGATGTTGCCGAACGGCCCGCAGTGGACGAGGGCAGGCGTGTTCTCCAGGGTCTGGAGCAGGTTCGGCTTGAGGGCGTCGCGCAGCAGCACGGTCATCGTGCCGGCCGCGTGCAGCTCCTCGGCGGTGACCGGCCGCTGCTCGGGCCGGCGGGTGTATCCGACGACAATCCGACCCAGCCGCTCCCGGAGGTCGCGCAGCGAGGTCGAGAGTGCCAGGGTCGCCATCACCTCCGAGGCCGCGGTGATGTCGAACCCGGTCTGCCGCGGCGTGCCGTCCGTCCGACTCCCGAGTCCGACCACGATGTTGCGCAACACTCGGTCATCGACGTCGAGGACGCGACGCCAGCTGACGTCGGCGGGCTCGAGGCCGAGCGCGTTCCCCCGGAACAGGTGGTCGTCGACCATCGCCGCCAGCAGGTTGTGCGCCGCGGTGACGGCGTGCATGTCGCCGGTCAGGTGCAGGTTGAGGCGCTCCATCGGCACCACCTGGCTGTGCCCGCCGCCCGCCGCACCGCCCTTGATGCCCAGCGTCGGACCGAGCGAGGGCTGCCGGATCGCGATCACCGCACGGCGACCGGTCCGGTTCAGCCCCTGGCCCAGGCCGATGGTGGTGGTCGTCTTGCCCTCCCCGAGCGGGGTCGGCGTGACGGCGCTGACGACGACGTACTTCGCCTTCGGCCTGTCCGCGAGATCCTCGATCGCGGCGAGGTCGACCTTCGCGACGCCGCGGCCGTACTGCTCCAGCAGGTGGCTGCCCAGCCCCATCTCCCCGGCGACGTCCTCGATCGGCTTGAGCTCGCTCGCCCGACTGATCTCCAGGCTGCTCGGCTGGCCCATCGTCTCAGCTCCCCGCGGCAGGCACCGCCGACGTCAGTGTGCCGACGTCCTGCTTCGGCTGGTCCTTGGTGGGGTCGATGAACGGCTTGGGTACGACGACCGCGGGCGCCACGCCTCGGCCGGTGTCGACCTCGACCTCGGTGCCCAGGGTGGTGAGCTCGATCGGGAGCATCGCGTAGCCGATGTTCTTCTCCAGCCGCGGCGAGTAGCAGGCCGACGTGACCTCGCCGACCCGACGGCCGTCGTACTGGACCGGCATGACGTCGATCATCGAGCCGTCGATGTAGCTGCCGAGCCGCTCGCCACCGACCTCGAGGCCGGCCAGCATCCGCCGGGGCCCCTCCGCCTTGATCCGGGTCAGCGCCTGTTTGCCGATGAAGTCGGCGTCCTGGTCGAGGCTGACCATCCAGTCGTAGCCCATACCGACCTCGAACGGGTTCGTGTCGAAGGTGATGTCGCTGCCGTGCGCCAGGATCCCGGCCTCGATCCGACGGATGTGGCACGGCCCGATGACCTCCAGTCCGTGGGGCCGGCCGGCCTCCCAGATCGTGTCCCAGAGCCGAACGCCGTCGCGGCTGGCGTCGCGGACGTAGATCTCGTAGCCGACCTCGGCGGTGTAGCCGGTCCGGGACACCACCAGCCGCATACCGTCGAGGTCGTACTCGCGCAGGTAGTAGTAGGGGATGTCGAGCACCGAGTCGCCGAAGACGTCGCGGAGCACGGCGGCCGACTTCGGTCCCTGGACCTGCACGGGACCGACGTCCGCCTCATGGATCTGCACGTCGAGCCCGGAGTGGAGCGCCACCCCGCGGGCCCAGAGCAGGATGTCGCTGTCGGCCAGCGAGAGCCAGAAGTGGTTCTCCCCCAGCCGCAGCAGCACCGGGTCGTTGAGGATGCCGCCGTCGGCGTCGGTCAGGAAGACGTACTTGCACTGTCCGACCCGGCATCTGGTCAGGTCCCGGGTGACGAGCATGTTGGTGAAGGCGAAGGCGTCCGGACCGGTGATCTCCACCTGCCGCTCGACCCCGACGTCCCACATGGTGACGCCGTTCAGCAGTGACCAGTACTCCGCGACCGGGTCGCCGTAGTGCCGGGGATGGTAGGTGCGGTTGTAGACGCTGTACATCGCGACCCCGTGCCGCCGTGAGGCGTAGAAGAACGGGGACTTGCGGATCCGTGGATAGAGCAGGACTTCGGGGTGGGGGTTCTCGGGCATCAGCGCCGCCTCCAGGCGTCAACCGCTTCGGCTGTCGGACAACACCCTGCCTAGCACTGTGATGCGTATCATGCAACGCATTGCGTATGACGCAAGTCAGGCCTATCCTCCCGGCCCTCGCGCCGATAGCCTGTCGCCGATGACTCCCACCGACACGACCGGCGCAGCGCCGGTGCAGTCCGTGGACCGCGCCGTCCGCGTGCTCGAGATCCTGGCCCGCGACGGCGACGTGGCTGCGGGCGAGATCGCTCGTGAGCTCGGCGTGCACGGCTCCACGGTCTCCCGGCTCATCGCGTCGCTCTCCGCGCACGGCCTGGTCGAGCGGAACGGCGTCAACGGCGGCTTCCGGCTCGGCGTCGGACTGCTGCGCCTGGCCGGCGCGACCGCGTCACGCCTCGACCTGACCGGCCAGGCCCAACCGGTCTGCGACGCGCTGGCGGCCGAGCTGGACGAGACCACGAACGTCGCGATCCTCAGCGACGGGGTGGCGATCAACGTCTGCCAGGCCGCCGGCAGCAACGCCGTGGCCACCCAGAACTGGGTGGGTCGACGGACGGTCCTCCACGCCACCTCCAGCGGGAAGGTCCTGCTGGCGTACCTCGACGAGGACGACCTCGCGGCGCTCCTGCAGCGGCCGCTGGAGCGCTTCACCCCCCACACGATCACCACGGTCCGCGCCCTGCGTGCTCAGCTCCGCGAGGTGCGCGAGACGGGCTACGCCACCGCGGTCGAGGAGTACGAGGAGGGGCTGAACGCCGTCGCCGCACCGGTGCGCGGACCCGACGGGAGCGTGATCGCGGCGATCAGCGCGGCCGGGCCGGCCTACCGGCTGGGGCCGGACGACCTGCCTGCCACCACGGACGCGGTCATCCGGGCCGCCCAGGAGATCTCCCGACGGATGGGGCACCACCCCTGACGGCGGGCTGAGCCGCACAACCCTCAGCCGTGGTCGTCGGCGAGGATGGCGTCGACGGCCGCGCGTGCGGCCTCGGCGAGGACCCGCGCGGTGACCGCGTCCGCACGCAGCCGGGGATTGCCCTCGCTCGCAAGCCGGTCGGCCTCGGCCGAGACCGTCGCCGCCAGCCCGTCGATCTCCTCGGGTACGACGACCGCGGCGCGTCCCGGCGCGCCCGCCAGCATCGCGGCGACCGCGGCCTCGTCCTCCTCGGCCAGCCGGAGCGCCCGGACCCGCCAGTCGTGAGCCCGGCGCGCGATCGCCGTGGCGTCGCCCAGGTGCGAGCCGGACCGCTCGGCGACCTTGACCACCAGAGCCGCCGCCATCGCCGTGGCCACCGCGGCGGCCGATCCCGCGGCAGGCGCTCCCCGACCCGCGAGGCGGCGCGTCAACCGCTCCACCGAATGCTCGGCCAGATCTCCTTCCATGGCGCCGTTCAGGCCTTCGTCCGGCGCTGCTCGGGGTCGAACGGCGCCGTGCGGCCGGTCGTGAGCACCGAGACCGGGAATCGCTCGCCGAGATACTCGACCTGCAGCGCGGTGCCCTCGACGGCGTACGCCGGGGGCAGGTAGGCCATCAGCAGGTAGCGACCCAGCGACGGTGCCGGACCGGCCGAGGTGACGTAGGACCGCCGGCCCCGAACATCCACGACGGCCTCACCGTCCGTGGTGAGCACCGGCTCGTGGCCGGTCATGAACCGCGGGACTCCCGCCGGGACCGCGTGGTCGTCGACCGCCAGCGTGCACAGCACGGCCGCCGGCTCGCGTTCGCGCGCCGCCAGGTAGGCCTCCTTGCCGATGAAGTCGGCGCTCTTCACCCGCGGCAGCGCGAGCCCGGCCTCGACCGGGTCGTAGTCCGAGGTCAGCTCCGCGTTCATCAGTCGGTGCGCCTTCTCGAGGCGACCCGTCGTCCCGTAGACGCCGATCCCGGCCGGCACGACGCCATACTCCTGTCCCGCCTGCCACAGCGTGTCCCACAGCCGGAGCCCGAGCTCGGTCGGGGCGTGGATCTCCCAGCCGAGCTCGCCGACGTACGAGATCCGCGCCATCAGCGCCGGCACGCCGCCGAGCAGCACCTCGCGCGCCGTACCGAAGCCGAAGCCCTCGTCGCTGACGTCGTCGTCGGTCACCACGGCCACGAGGTCGCGGGCTCGCGGGCCCCACACGCCCAGCGAGCAGTACGCCGACGTCAGGTCCACCAGCTGCACGGAGCCGTCACGGGGCAGGTGGTCGTGGAACCACGCGAGGTCGCGACTGCCGTCCGCCCCGCCGGTGACGACCCGGAAGTGCTGCTCTCCGAGCCGGATGATCGTGAGGTCGGCGCGGAAGCCGCCGTCAGGCGCCAACAACGGCGTGTAGATGACGCGGCCGACCGGGCGGTCCACCTGCGCCATCGCGATCCGCTGCACGGTGTCGAGCGCGCGGGGCCCGATGATGTCGAAGACCGCGAAGGCGCTGATGTCCACCATCGCCACCCGATCGCGCATCGCGAGGTGCTCCGCCTCGATGATCGGCGACCACCAGCGGGCGTCCCACTCCGCGGTGCGGTGGGTGACGCGGTCGGCGTACTCCTCCAGGAGCGGCGCGTTCGACTCATACCACTGCGGCCGCTCCCAGCCGGCCGCCTCGAAGAACACCGCCCCGAGCTCCTGCTCACGCGGGTAGAACGGGCTGGTGCGCATCGGCCGGTCCGAGGACCACTGCTCGCGCGGATGCACGATGCCGTAGATCTTCGGGAACCCTTCCGCGGCGCGCGCCCGCACGTGGGAGCGCGTGCGCGCGCTGGGGTGGAAGCGGGCGATGTCGGCGCCGTGCACGTCGATCTCCGAGGTGCCGTCGGTGAGCCACTCCGCGATCACCCGACCGACCGCGGGCGCCTCCTTGATCCACACCGCGGCGGCCGACCACAGCCCCGCGACCTCGGGGGTCTGCCCCAACAGCGGCGACCCGTCCGCCGTGACCGAGAGCAGCCCGTTCAACGCCTTGCGGGTCTGCAGCCGCGGCCGGCCGAGCAGGCCCGGGAAGAGCTCACGAGCCTGACCCAGCTGCTGCTCGAAGTCATCGGCGGTGAACGGGAACTGCGTCGGGGAGTCCTGGCCGGCGGCGCCGTACGGCGGGATCTCCTCGGGCGCGTGCAGGATCGGCCGGTGCGCATAGGAGCCGATCTCGAGGTCCGGTCCGCGCTGACGCTCGTACATCAGGTTGTCGATGTCGCGCACGAGCGGGAAGCTGACCCACTCCTCGGTCTCCTCGAGCTCGGGGATCGGACCGACGTCGATCATCTGATGCACCGCCGGCGTCAGCGGGATGCTGGCCCCCGCCAGGGCCGCGATCCGGGGGCTCCAGACTCCGCAGGCGACCACGACGACCTCGGTGTCGATGTCGCCTCGGGAGGTGCGCACCCGGCTCACCCGTCCGTCGGCGACGTCGATGCCCGTCACCTCCGTCTCGTCGCAGACCGTGAGCGCGCCGAGCTTCTCCGCGTGCTCCCGCATCAGCTCCCCCGCCCGCAGCGGGTCGACGATGGCGCCCGACGGCGTGTGGAAGCCGCCGAGGAGGAGGTCGGCGTCGACGTACGGCACCAGCTCCTTGATCCGGGCGGGGCCGATCAGCTCGGCGTCCACGCCCCAGGCCCGCGCCGACGACATCCGTCGGCGGAACTCCTGCATGCGTTCCTCGGTGCGCGCGACCTCGATCCCCCCGCAGCCGATCAGGGTGTCGAGCGCGGCGTACTGACGCAGCGAGTCGACGGTCAGCTCGGTGATCTCCTTGGAGTGGTCGACCGGGAAGACGAAGTTCGACGCATGCCCGGTCGAGCCTCCCGGATCGGGCAGCGGGCCCTTCTCCAGGAGCACGATGCGGCGCCACCCGCGGTCGGCGAGGTGGCGCACCACCGAGCTGCCGACGATTCCTGCTCCGACGACCACGACATCCGCGCGGTCAGGTACGTCTGCCATGGCGGCCTCCGACGACGGCACTGAAAGATTCGAGACATATCACGTCGCTGGACGTGTTGACCATGCCTGCTGGTCCGGACCGCCTCGCCGCGCTGACCGTGGGCATCGCGGCAGGATGGGCTCCGCGGGCCCGCAGACGAGGAGTACGACGATGGCGCAGGAGTTCGACAAGGAGTACTGGGAGAAGCACTGGTACGACGGTGGCGCGTCCGCGTCCATGGCCGCGAGCCCGCCCAACCCGCACCTCGTCCGTGAGGTCGGCGACCTGGCGCCCGGGACGGCGCTGGAGGCCGGGTGCGGCGCCGGCGCCGAGGCGATCTGGCTCGCCGAGCGCGGTTGGCACGTCACCGGGGTGGACATCTCCACCGAGGCGCTCGTCCGCGCGGCGCAGCGCGCCGGGACGACCGACGCCGCCGAGCGCCTCCGGTGGGTCGAGGCCGACCTGAGCACCTGGGAGCCGGGCGCGAGGTTCGATCTGGTCACCACCCACTACGCCCACCCGGCGATGCCGCAGCTCGCCTTCTACGACCGCCTGGCCTCGTGGGTCGTCCCGGGCGGCACTCTGCTCATTGTCGGCCACCTGCGGGACCACGCCGCCGGCGGACAGGGCCGCGGCCATGGACACGGACATGGACACGGCGATGTCGAGCCGCCCGCCGAGGCCTCGGTGACCGCCGCGGACATCACCGCGCGGCTCGACAGCGACACTTGGGAAGTCGTGACCGCCGACGAGCTCGCCCGCACGCTCACCGGACCCGGGGGACATCGGAGCTCGCTGCGCGACGTCGTCGTACGCGCTGTTCGGCGCTGATCCCACGCATGGCAGACCCACGGTGAGCGACCCCGCTTTCGACGGCCGCTCCTCGGTCGCCCGGCCGAGCCCCGTGCGGTCTGACTGACGGGTCAGTCAGACCGGCACCGACCTCAATCCTCGATCTGCGCCGCGCCCGTCCGCGGCGGCAACGGCTCAGTCCCCAGCTCACCGCGCAGGCCGGCGTACCTCATAGCGCAGGGTCGCGAACTGACCGATCTGCTTGACCTCGAGCAGTCGCAGCGTGTCCGACTCGATCCGGCGCGGCAGGAGCGGCGCGCCGGCACCGAGCGTGACCGCTGCGACGGAGAGCCGGATCTGGTCGAGCGCCCCGGCGTCGTAGAACTGCCCGACCAGGTCGCCCCCGCCGGCGATCCACACATCCTTGTCGCCAGCCGTCTCACCGATGGCAGCGAGGTGGTCGCTCACCGGGCCGGAGACGACCCGGATGTCAGCGCCGGGGACGAGCGGCAGGTCGGAGCGGGAGGAGAAGACGTACGTCGGTCTGTCGCTGTAGAACTCCTGCCATTTCTCCGGCTTCTCGAGCAGCTCCTCGTGATCGAGCACCCAGCGGTACGTCGTCGACCCCTCGACCATGACGCCGACGCCGGCGACGAACGACTCCAGATCGGCGATGGACTCGTCCCCTCCTTCGACCGCGAAGAGCCAGTCCAGGGAGTTGTCCGGATCCGCGATGAACCCGTCGAGTGTGGTCGCGGTGGCATAGACGAACCGGGGCACACCACGATGCTAGATGCCCGCCCGCGGCATGGGGTCGACGCGACACCGTCGGGCTGATCGGGCTGATCGTTGCCCACGCCTGCCGCCGGCGCCGCCGCCCACGGGGAGAGTGGATCCCTCAGTGGTCGGCCGGGTCGAAGCCGTCAGGGGCGCGGTCGAGGAACCCCGTGACGGACATGATGCGTCCATCGCCGGTGGCGGTGAGGACGTCGGTGCCCTCGGCGAACGACGCGTCGCCAACTCGGAGTTCCCACGGCACACGGGCTCGGTCGTGGTGGACATCGGGCTCGGTTCGGGCTCGGAATTCGTAGGCGCCGACGTGCTCGGTGAACTGTTCGACGAAGCGGGCCAACCCCTCGATGCCGCTCGTCACGCCGATGGGTGTGACCCAGATGATGTCCTCGCTGAAGATCTGGCCGCCGCTCCGGCGCAGCTCGGAAGGATCGGTGTTCCAGAAGCGGACGTAGTTCGCCACCGCCTCGGCGGTCAGTGGCGTCGTGGTCTCGGTCATGCGTATCTCCTGTGTGTTCGACGGGATCTTTCAATACCGCCACGAGCGTGACGCCGGTGCTGCAGCCTGTCGATTACCTCGCAGGTAGTTGTTGGCCCGCTCCGGTTCAGGCAGCCTGCACGCATGACCGTGATGCGGGCGCCGGTGGGGGATCTGGTCCGGCAGTGGCGCGAGCATCGCCGCCGTTCGCAACTCGACGTCTCGATTGCCGCAGGGCTGTCGGCGCGCCACCTGAGTTTCATCGAGACCGGCCGGGCCACCCCGAGTCGGGACATGATCGAACGGATCTGCGAGGAGCTCGACATCCCGTTGCGCCATCGCAATGAGCTCTATCTCGCCGCCGGCTTTGCTCCGAAGTACGCCGAACGCCCGCTCGGAGATCTCGGTGTCGCGCGGGCCGCTGTCGAGGCGGTGTTGGCCGGCCACGACCCGAACCCGGCGATGGCGATCAACGTCCGGTGGGAGCTCCTGGCCGCCAACCACGCGATGGAGGTCCTTCTCAGCGGTCTGGACGTCCGGTTCCGCGAACCCCGCGCCAACGTGCTCCGCGCCATGCTCCACCCCGACGGGATGGCCTCACGCGTCCGCAACTACAGCCAATGGCGAGCCGCGACGATCCGACGCGTACGTCGTCAACTCGAGCGTACGGCGGCCGACGGGTTGGCCGAGCTGCTCGATGAGCTCGAGTCCTACCCGACGCCGACGGGTCAGCCAGACCACGACGTCACGATTCCCGACAACGACCTGGTGACGCCGACCGTGCTTGCGACGGCGCACGGTGACGTTGCGCTGCACCATGCGCTGACCGTCTTCGGCGCCGCTCTCGACGTGACGCTGGACGAGATCGCCATCGAGACGTTCTTCCCCGCCGACGAGCGAAGCGCGACGCTGCTCAAGAGCCTCACAGCCGGATGATCCCCCAGGGCGAGACCTGATGCGGATCGGTCAGGTGCGGGGAAAGACGCAGGCCCGGACCGCCGCGGTCGTCCGGGCCTCGTCGCCGGTCGCGAGCAGGTCGAGCAACGCGCCGCGAAGCACGGCCAGCGCGAGCGTACGACGAGCCTCCGCGTCCGATTCGCCCGGTTCCTGGTTCGCGGCCAGGACGTCGAGCCAGTCGGCGACGGTCGCATGGGCGAAGCCGGCCCACGGGCCGTCGGGGTCGACCAAGGAGCGGGCGTAGGCCTCGACCCAGAGCCGCAGCAGCGGCCGGTGCTCGGCTGCACTCAGCCATGCCCAGACTCGGGTGACGGCCGCGTCGAGGCCGACGGGTGCCCCCTGTGCGGCGAGATCGTCGAGCAGGGCGAGCTCGTCGCGCCGGGCCCGAGCCAGCAGGGCCTTGACGAGCCCGTCCTTGTTCCCGAAGAGAAACATCAAGACCCGCGGACTGGATCCGATCGCCGCCGCGAGCGGCCGCAACGACACCTCGGCGAGTCCGTGTTCGAGCACGTAGGCGTAGGCCGCCTCGAGCAGCTCGACCTGCCGTCGCGACGGGATTGCTAGGTCTTCGGACATGGCTCTAGAGTAGTCGACTGAAACAGTCGTGTCAGTCAGGAGCGAGGGATGACACACCAGCAGGAGTCGAAGGTCGTCGTACGTCGGGCTGATCGGCCCGGCGACTTCGGGTGGATGGTGATGGCGAACGGTGAGACCTACGCCGAACAGTTCGGCTGGGACACCGAGTACGAAGCACTCGTGGCGCGCATCGTCGCGGACTTCGCCACCTCTCGCGACCCCGCTCGCGAAGCCGGCTGGGTGGCCGAGGTCGACGGTCAGCGGGCGGGCTGCGTCATCCTCGTGGCGACCACCGACCCCGACGTCGCGAGGCTCCGGATCCTCCTCGTCACGCCGGAGGCTCGTGGCTGCGGACTGGGCACCCGACTGGTGCAGGAGTGCCTCGACTTCGCGCGAGCCGCCGGCTATCGCCACGTGACCCTGTGGACCAACGACATCCTCACGTCAGCTCGGCGGATCTATGAGGCCGCAGGCTTCACCCTCATCGACGAGGAGCGGCACCACAGTTTCGGCAGCGACCTCGTCGGGCAGAACTGGGTCCTCGACCTTGGCTCATGGGGCTGTCCTGGGCCGCAGAGCCGCTGATCGCCAACTCTCGTCAGCGGAGTCCTCGCGGCGGTCAGTCGATGCTGACTGGGAAGAGCTCCGTGCGTGCGACGACCCGATCCCGTTCGCCCGAGAGCGCAACTCGCCTGGGGTCCTGGAGGTAGCCGTCGAGCGCGGCTTGACCTTCGAAGCGGAAGAGCTGGATCTCGTGCGGTCGCCCGTCGGCGCCGTCGGAGCGGGCCCGCTGGAGGACCGTGCCGCTGTGCTCGGGGACCAGCGCCAGCACGCTGTCCTCGTGGTGGCTCAGACCGCTCTCCTCACCGTGAACGGCCCACAAGAAGCAGCAGAGGATCACCGACTCGTCTGCCATGGCCACGACGCTACCGTGATGCAGCACCCCTGGCGTCGCGGCTCCGCGGACATGTCCGGTCCCCGCCAGGAGGCCTGGTTCGCTACACCTCGGCTACGTGAGGCGCGACAGTGCCCGCCGCATCCGCGCCATCTCGTGTACGCCGCCGTTCGCTCATCGAGGTCGCCAGCCCGATCGCCGACGAGACGAGCACCACGACGGCGTAGCCCAGCAGCACGTGGTCCAGGCCGAGCGGTCCGACCAGCGCGCCCGCAGCGACGGCGGGCACGCTGAACGTCAGATAGCTGACGACGTAGATCGAGGCGAAGGTGGCCGCACGCTGGTCACCTGGGACGAGCTCCATGACCTGGCGTGGACCTGCCGAGAAGACCATCCCGAAGCCGCTACCCGCGACCGCGGTGGCCACGAAGAACACGGGTGTCGACGTGAGCGCGGTCGACAGCGCCACCCCGGCCGCTCCGAGCACGAGGGCAGAGCTCCCGATGACGGTGGTCAGCGAGGGCAGGAGTCTGCGGAGCAGGAGTGGCGCGACGGCCCCGGAGGCGTTGAGCAGGCCGATGGCGAACCCGCCGGCCAGCGCGCTCTCCACGCCGAAGACATCCTTCATCGCCAGCGGCACGAGCGAGAGGTAGAGACCACCGGTGGCCCAGAGCGCGCTGAGGCTGGGCACCAGGGACAGGAACGTACGCCGCGCCGTGCGTGGCACGGAGATCCGCGGGACCAGTGACGTGAGGGCGCCGGGTCGCCTGGGACTGGTCTCAGGAAGCCCGAGGGACACCAGAGCCACCACGGCGAAGAAGAGCGTCAGGAAGGCGAACGTCACCGTGACCGGGTCAGCGACCTGCCGGATCAGCCAGCCGGTCGCGAGGCCGCCGACTGCCAGGCCTGACAACGGCGCGAACCCGTTGATGAGCGCACCGACCCGCGACCCGGAGGGTGCCGCCTCCAGGATCGCGGCGTTGAGCGCGCCGACGGCGATACCGGTCGCCACGCCTTGGACCGCCCGGCCGGCGAGGAGCCAGTCGGTGTCCAGCGCGGACCAGAACACCGCCATGCCCAGGGCCTCGAGCGCCAGGGTCCCGATCAGGACGGGACGGCGGCCGACGTGATCCGACAGGCCGCCTGCCACCAGGAGCGCGATCAGGAGCGCGACCGCGTAGATCGCGAAGATGATGGTCACCATCGCTGGACCGAACCCGAACTCGTGCCGGTACGGCACCAGCAACGGTGAGGGCGCGGCGGCGGCCACGAAGAAGGCGAACAGCTCGATCTTGAAGACCAGCAGGGAGAGCGTCCTGCGGCGGTCGGGCCAACGCTGCGCCGCGCGCTGGAGCGGCGCGGTGACCGGCTCGTCGGGGACCTCCATCTCCGGTCGTACGCCGGCGGTGTAGTGCTGGGTCCAGGGCCGGTCGGGCGCCGGACCGGAGTCGGCGCTCATGCCGCGGCCGCCTCGGCGCCCCACCAGAGCTGCGCGCGTGAGACGACGTGCTCGGGGGTGCGGACCCAGGTGATGTGGTCGTTGCTCGCACCCTCGGGCACCTCGTCGTCCGTGTAGTGCCAGCGCGTGACCGCGCCCGGGTCGAAGAGGTCGGCCACGAACGCCTCGATCGCACCGTACGGCGCCAGGTTGTCGTCCTCGAGGCTGACCACCAGCGACGGCGTGGTGATGGGAGGCTCCGTCGGGAAGGGGGGCCGACCGGTCAGGACCATTGACGCCCACTCGCGCATCAGCGTGCGGGCGCCGGGTCCACCGAAGGCCGGCTTCGGGAGGTAGCCGAAGGCGGTGGTGAGCACCGGCACGACCACCGCGCCCATGATGACGAGCGGGACGCCGCCGTACGGGAAGTGGCGGAAGTAGGGCACCGCTCCCCCGATGGTGATCAGGCCATCGACCTGTCCTCCCGACAGGGCGTAGCCGGCGGCGAGCTGGCCACCGAGGCTGTGGCCGAGCAGGAGTACGGGGCGGCCGGAGTAGTTCCGGCGGGCGGCGGTGACAGCCGAGGCGATGTCGCCGATCTCGTCCTGATAGCTCCAGTCGTGTCGCCGACTGGCCGCGCCTGCCGTGTCCTCGAAGCCACGGCGGGTCAGCGCGACCGCGTCCCAGCCGATCGTGCTGAACGCCTCGACCAGGGGTCGGTAGTAGCGGGATCCGATCCCCATGGCCGGGGCGATCAGCACCACGGGTGCGTCGGTCAACGCGCACCCACCGTCTTGAGGACCTTGAGTGCGCCAGTGAGGATGCCGGCCCACCGCTCGTGCGAGATGCCCTTGGGCGGCTGGAATCCCTGCAGGCGCTGGTGGGCGACGGTCTGGGCCTCGGTGTACTTCAGCAGGCCCTCGGCGCCGTGCCGGCGACCGACGCCGGAGTCGCCCATGCCGCCCATCGGAGCGTCGATGCTGCCCCACGCCGCGGCGTAGGCGTCGTTGACGTTGACAGTGCCCGTGTGGATCCGTGCGGCCACCGCACGCCCGAGCGCACCGTCGCGCGTCCACACGCTCGCGTTGAGGCCGTACGCCGACTCGTTGGCGCGTCGGATGGCGTCCTCGACGTCGGTGAAGCGGTAGATCGAGACGACGGGCCCGAAGGTCTCGTGGTCGAAGAGAGTCATCTCCGGCGTGACGTCGGCCAGCAGCGTCGGCTCGTAGAACAGCGGGCCGAGGTCGGGGCGGCGCTTGCCACCCGCGAGCACGGTCACCCCCTTGGCGACGGCGTCATCGACGTGCGCCGAGATGGTCTGGAGCTGCGAGGGGGTGGTGAGGCTCCCCATGTCGGCGCTGAAGTCGTACGCGGCACCCAACCGCAGGGCCGTGGTCCGCTCCACGAACGCGGGGACGAACCGGTCGTAGATCTCGTCGGCGACGTACATGCGCTCGATGGAGACGCACAGCTGGCCGGCGGAGGAGAAGGACGCCATCACGGCACCCTCGACGGCCCGGTCGATGTCGGCGTCGGGCAGGACGATCATGGGGTTCTTGCCGCCCAGCTCCATGGAGGCACCGATCAGCCGCTCACCCGCGGCGCTCGCCAGCTTGCGGCCGCTGGCGGTGGAGCCGGTGAACATCAGGTAGTCGGCGTTGGCCATCAGCGGATCGCCGATCGTGCCGGCGCGGCCGATGACCATCTGCCAGACGTCGGCGGGCAGGCCGGCCTCCTTCATCAGGTCCAGGGCCCACAGCGCGGTCAACGCGGTCTGCGTGTCGGGCTTCTGTACGACGGCGTTGCCGGCCAGCAGCGCAGGGATGGCGTCGCCCGCGGCCATGGAGAGCGGGTAGTTCCACGGCGAGATGACGGTGACGACACCCTTGGGGTGGTGCAGCTCGGTGGTGTGCGTGAGCACCGGGAGGGCGCCGCGGCGACGCTTGGGCGCGAGGAGCCGCTCGGCGCTGCGGGCGTAGTGGCGCGCGTTGATGGCGATGTCGGTGATCTCGAGGAACGCGTCGCGGCGGGTCTTGCCGTTCTCGGCCTGCATCAGGTCGAGGCCCTGCTCCTGGCGCTCGAGGACGAGGTCGTGGAAGCGCAGGAAGATCCGCTTCCGCTCGGCGATCGGCGTGGCGGCCCAGTGGATCTGGGCGGCCCGGGCGCGGGCGAAGGCGGCCTCGACGTCCTCGGCCGACGAGGACGGGAGCTCGGCGAGGGGCTCGCCGGTGTAGGGCGCGGTGGTGGTGACCGTGGCAGCGCCCGGAGCCGCGGTGACCTGGCGTGCGAGGCGGGTCAGCAGCGCGGGCGTGAGCGACGCAGGCAGGGTGGAGGGGCGCGTCGGGGCCGGCGCGTGGTCGATGGACATGTGCGTTCTTTCGGTTCGCGAGGTGTGGCGTCGGGTCGGGAGGGTGAGGGGCGGGCGTCCGAGGGAGGCCGTCAGGGACAGCCATGGACGCCCGCCCCTCACCCGGCAGGTCGGACGTGTGCTCAGTGCAGGGCTTCGCGCAGGGTGACCTGGGCGAGCTTGATGGCCGCGTCGGAGGCACGGCTGGAGCGCAGCGCGTTGAGCATCATGAAGTCGTGGATCGTGCCGCCGAAGCGGACCTGGGTGACCGGGACGCCGGCCTCCCGCAGCTTGGCGGCGTAGGCCTCGCCGCCGTCGCGCAGGACGTCGGCCTCGGCGGTGATGACCAGAGCCGGCGGGAGGTCGGCGAGCTGGTCGAGGGTGGCGAGCAGCGGCGAGGCGTAGACCTCCTCGCGCTGGGCGTCGTTCTCGGTGTACTGGTCCCAGAACCACTTCATGCCCTCGCGGCTGAGGAAGTGGTGCTCGGCGAACTGGTGGTAGGACGGGGTGTCGAAGTCGGCCGACGTCACCGGGTAGAGCAGCACCTGGTGGCTGATGGTCACGTCACCTCGGTCCTTGGCCATCAGTGTCAGCACGGCGGCCATGTCACCGCCGACCGAGTCACCGGCGACGGCGATGCGGGTGGGGTCGAGGTCCTTGTCCGTGCCGTTGCTGACGACCCACTGCGCGGCGGCGTAGTTCTGCTCGATGGCGGTCGGGTACTTCGCCTCCGGGGACAGGTCGTACTCCGGGAAGACGACGGCCGCCTCGGCCCCGACGGCGAGCTCGCGCACCAGCCGGTCGTGGGTGTCGGCACTGCCGAAGACCCAGCCGGCGCCGTGGATGTAGAAGACCACCGGCAGCGTGCCGGTTGCCCCGGCAGGCTTGATGATCTTGACCTTCACCGACCCGGTGGGGCCGCCCTCGACGGTGATCCACTCCTCGTCGACCGCGGGCTTCTCGATCTCCCCGGACTGCACCTGCTCGACGGTGGCGCGGCCCTCGGCCGGAGGCATCTGGAAGAGGAACGGCGGGCTGTCGGTGTCCTGGGCGAACTGTGCGGCCTCGGGCTCGAGGACGGGCTTGATCTCGGTCATGGCGATCTCCTTCGATTCGTGTTCTGACGGGTTCTAGGCGGACGGCCGGACCGAGGTGGTCACGGGCATGTGGAGGGCGGCCTGGGCCTCGGTGGCGACGTCGAGGCGCAGGGTCTTGATCGGCTTGAGCGAACGCAGGTCGTTCGACATCCGGCCCTCGCCGAGCTCGAGCTTGACGCCGCGCGGGAGACGAGCGCTGCCGGCGCTCAGCAGGTTGGTCTGGTTGAAGGTCGACTGCCAGGTGCCGTTGACCTTCGTGTACGACGTCAGCGACGACACGCGCTCGCCGGAGCGGAAGCTGGTCTGCTCGGGGGTCGGCGCCGCGAACGCGAGGTCGAGTCCGCCGGCGTCGTTGGCGATGCGTGCCGTGCTGGTCTCGGCGTTGATGTCCACGTCGAGGTCGGTGACCCACTTGGGGAAGCCATATCCGTCGTGGCCGCGGACCTGGGCGATCTCGGTGTTGACCGGCAGGGAGAAGACGTAGGAGTGCAGGTGGTCATTCTTCAGGTCCGTCACGAGATCCAGGAACCCGAGCCGACCGTGGCGGGCAGGCTTGACGGCGACGCCGACGGCAGCTTCGGTGTAGAAGTCGATGTCCGCGACGTCGTACCGGAAGAAGATGACCGAGGCGAGCCCGAGGCCCGGCGCGATCTCGAGCGGCTCCAGCTCCTCCGGAAGGCGGGAGCGGATGGCCGAGGAGCGCGCGAGGATGGTCAGCCGCGCCGAGGACATCCGATAGTAGAAGTTCGGCGTGTAGGTCTCGCCGATCGGTGAGTCGACCCGCGTCTTCGTCAGGCCGCGGAAGAAGTCGACGTTGCTGACCCGCGGATCGGCCTCGACCTGGTCGAGGTCGGGATTCATCCTGAAGCGGTCGTAGTAGCCGCCCTTCGGGACGCTCACGGTGTGGTTGCCGAGCTCGACCTCGATCGTCTCGGCCTGCTGGCTGCTGGTCGCCACGGGCGGCTCCTCTTCTGAGTGATGTTGACACTGCTCACGTCATCTTCGTACAGTATGTGAGCATCGTCAACATTCAATCGGAGAAACCATGCCGTCGCCGATCTACACACCTCTCGCCCTCCGCAGTGGAGCCGTGCTGCCCAACCGACTCGCAAAGGCCGCGATGGAGGAGAACATGTCCGCCCCGGGCCAGCTCCCGGGCGAGGAGCTCTTCAGCCTCTACCGACGCTGGAGCGCCGGCGGCGTCGGCCTGATCATCACCGGCAACGTCATGGTCCACGCCGAGGCGCTCACCGGCCCGGCCGGCGTCGTCCTGGACGCGAGCTCACCGATCGAGCCCTTCCAGGAGTGGGCGAAGGCCGCCAAGAGCGGAGGGGCCCAGGTCTGGATGCAGATCAACCACCCCGGCCGCCAAGTCATGGCCGACATGCCCGGCGTCGCCTGGGCCCCCTCGGCGATCCGAGTCGACATCGGCAAGAACAGCAAGCGCCTGGCCCAGCCGACCGAGATGACCGCCGACCAGATCGAGGCGACCGTCGCGCGGTTTGCGACCACCGCCCGCCGCGCCGAGGCCGCCGGCTTCGACGGTGTCGAGATCCACGCTGCCCACGGCTACCTGCTCTCCCAGTTCCTCTCGCCCCTGGCCAACCAGCGCACCGATCAGTGGGGCGGTCCACTGGAGAACCGCGCGAGGCTGTTGCTCGACATCACGCGGGCGATCCGCGCCAGCGTCGGCGAGACGTTCGCGGTCGCCGTGAAGCTCAACTCCGCCGACTTCCAGCGCGGCGGCTTCGACGCCGACGACGCCAAGAAGGTCATCGAGCTGCTCGCGCCCCTCGGCGTGGACGTGGTCGAGCTCTCCGGCGGCAGCTACGAGAGCCCCGCCATGTCCGGTCGGGCCGCCGCGGACGAGCGCACCCTGGCCCGCGAGGCCTACTTCCTCACTCTTGCCTCGGACTTGGCGCAGTCCAGCCCCCTGCCGATCATGCTCACCGGCGGCATCCTGCGCCGCCCCGTCGCCGAGGAGGTCCTCGCCGACGGCATCGACCTCGTCGGCATGGGCACCGCGCTCGCCGTCGACCCCGATCTGCCGAACACCTGGCGCCGCGACGCCGAGGCGGCGGTCGTGCTCAAGCCGATCAAGATCAAGGACAAGGCCATCGCGTCGGCCGCGGGGATGGCCAGGGTCCGCTACCAGCTGCGACGACTGGGCACCGGACGGCGTACCCGACCCTCGGTCCACCCCATCGGCGCCTACGCCCGCGAGATGCTGCACCGACGAGGCGCCCTGCGCCAGTACGCCGCATGGCTCGCGGCCCGCGGAGCCGACCGATGAGCCACCCGAACCCGATACCGAGACAGACACCGTCAGACCCGACGACGAAGGAGCCCCCCATGGGCACGCTGCGAGACGAGATCAAGGACGCGATCACCCCACGAGCGTTCGTCCTGGTCCTCGGCGTGATGCTCCTGCAGCTGGGCTTCATCGCCTCCTTCATCGGAGCCTTTCACGCACCCGCGCCGCACAAGATCGACGTGGCGGTCGTCGCCCCCGCCGACCAGGCGCCGAAGCTGGCGGGGCAGCTGAACGCGATCTCGGGCACGCCATTGCATGCCGAGGTGATGGACTCGGCCGACGCCGCACACAACGCCGTGGTCGATGGAGATATCAGCGCAGCGCTGGTCGTCGACCCGTCCTCGACGAAGGACCAGCTCTTGGTGGCGTCCGGCGGCGGCGCCTCGATCGTGACCGCCGTCGAAGCGGTCATGACCCAGGCGGACGCGAGCCAGCACCGCACCGTGCAGACGACCGACCTCGTGCCGCTCCAGTCCGGTGACGCCCGCGGACTCAGCGGGTTTTATCTGGTCATCGGCTGGCTCGTCGGCGGCTACCTGGTCGCCTCCATGCTCGGCATCGCCAAGGGCGAGCGTCCTCCGACCCTTCGCCGCATCGCGATCCGACTCACTTCCCTGCTCCCCTACGCGGTCGTCTCAGGGCTGTTGGGCGCACTCGTGGCCGGGCCATGGATGGGCGCGCTCGACGGTCACGTGCTCGCGCTGTGGGGGCTCGGAGCACTGATCGTGTTCGCGGCCGCAGCAGCCACGACGGCGTTCCAGGTCCTGCTCGGCGTCAGCGGCGTCGGGCTGGCGGTGCTGATCTTCGTCGTGCTCGGGAACCCGAGTGCGGGTGGCGCCTATCAGATCCAGATGCTGCCGTGGCTGTGGCGCACGATCGGCAACGCCCTGCCGAACGGAGCCGGCACCGACTCCGTGCGCCGCATCGTCTACTTCGGCTCCCAGGGCATCGCGACGCATCTCGCGGTGATCGCCGCGTGGGCGGTCGTGGGCACCGTGGTCTCGCTGGTCGCGGCCCGGATGCGCGAGCCCAGAGCATCGTGATGCTAACCTTGGTGTTTACATCGCTTACATAGCGTCAGAAAGACGATGCCCCGTGTCCACGACGACGAAATCCGCCTATCACCACGGCGACCTCCGTGCCGCGCTGCTGACCAGCGCCATGGAGATGCTCGAAGGCGGCGAGACCTTCTCGCTACGCGCTGTCGCCCGTCGCGCCGGCGTCTCCGCGACCGCGCCCTACCGGCACTTCGAAGATCGCGAGGCGCTCGAGTCGGCCCTCGCGGCCGAGGGGCTCCAGGACCTCAAGGCGGACCTGGCGGCGGCTGGATCGGTGCCGGCCACCCCGGCGGATCTCGGCGAGCTCGGCGTCATCTACGTCAGGTTCGCCCTGCGTCGTCCGGCGCTGTTCAAGCTGATGTTCGGCCAGGAGTGCGACCCGGAGAACGACCAGCGCGTCATCGCCGCCGCCGAACTCCACGACATGCTCGCCTTCGCCATGAATCACGTGTTCCCCGGACACGACGGCGAGGCCCTGGCCGCCGCCGGTTGGGCACTTGCCCACGGGCTCGCCTTCCTGCATCTGGACGGGAAGCTGAAGGCCACGTCACAGGAGGAGGTCGACGCCCGCGTCCGCGCCGCCTTCGCCGCGATCCTGTCCATCCAGACCTCCCCCGCCAGCTGAGGCGAGATGTCGAAGCGCCAGTGTTGACACTGCTCACATTGGCGCCTACGGGTCCTATGTAAGCACCGTCAACAAGCGCCCGGGGCGCCCAGCGAAAGAGTCCAGAGGATGAGCCAGCGTGTCCTGATCGTGGTCACCAACGTCGGCCACTATGACGACCCGAGTCACCCCACCGGCCTCTGGCTCTCGGAGCTCACTCACGCCTGGGAGGTCTTCGAGGAGGCGGGCTATGAGATGACCCTCGCCAGCCCCCGCGGTGGCCTCTCGCCCCTGGAGCCCCGGTCGCTGAAGTTCCCGACGTACGACAAGGGCGCGAAGGCCTGGCACGCCGATCCGGCGAGGATGACGCTGCTGGAGCACACCAAGCGCCCCGACGAGATCGACTCCGCCGACTTCGACGCGGTCTACTTCACCGGCGGCCACGGCACGATGTACGACTTCCCCGACAGCGAAGGTCTCCAGCGCATCATCCGGGAGATCTACGAGCGCGGCGACATCGTCTCGACGGTCTGCCACGGGTACGCCGCCCTCCTCAACACCAAGCTCTCCGACGGCTCCTATCTCGTCGCCGGCAAGACGCTCACCGGCTTCGCCTGGCGCGAGGAGGTCCTCGCAGGAGTCGACAAGCTCGTCCCGTTCAACATCGAGGACGAGGTCAAGAAGCGCGGCGCGCTCTACAAGAAGGGACTCATCCCGTTCACCTCGTACGCCGTCACCGACGGCAACCTCGTGACCGGCCAGAACCCCGGATCTGCGAAGGAGACGGCCAAGAAGGTCGTCGCGGCGCTCGGCTGAGCTCGCGCCGGCCCTTGTCGCACAGTGTGACCACGAAGTCGCCCGGAAGACGGGCGACGTCGCTGGCAGTCGCAGGTGCCGTACGTCGGCGACGGCGATCGCGTGGCCCGCGATCGCCGTGGCGGGATGAGTTCCCGCCAAATCTGGTGGCATGGTGCTGTGGCGGCGCCCCGATCGCGGCCGCGAGCGGCGACCGGGCGGAGTTCCCGTGCAGACGAAGAGCACGGAGGTGGGCAAGCATCGCTGGGTGACCGACACCGACCCCGATGGCGAGCCCCAGGAGTCGCCGCGATATCCGGGCACGGTCACTGAGGTCTTCACCGTCTTCCTTCGGCTCCGGCTCACCGGCGCCGCTGGCAGGATCGAGTCCATGGTTCGCTACCCGGCCCCGCTACGTCCGGGCGACAAGATCGCGGTGACCTCGCCATCGGCCGGCGCGTCCGGCCCCGGTGTCGAGCGAGTCGCGTTCTGCGTGGACTGGCTCCGAGCGGAGGGCTACGAAATCGTCGTCGGCGAGTGCATGGACGGATCGGGGATCACGTCGGCACCGGCCCAAGAGCGGGCCGCGGAACTCACCGCGATGCTCTGCGACCCCGACGTCCGATGCGTCCTGCCTCCTTGGGGTGGTGAAACGGCGATCGACCTGGTCGACCTGCTCGACTGGGACGCGCTCGATACCGCCGAACCGACCTGGCTGGTCGGCTACTCCGACATCTCGACCGTCCTGCTGCCGATCACCACCCGCCTTGGCTGGGCAACGGTGCACGGCGACAACCTCGCCGATACGCCGTACCGACCACCGGCAGGCCTGCTGCCGTGGATCGCCCTCGCGTCAGGGCCGGGGCCGCACCTTCAGCGCGACTCACGGTTGATCGCCGAGTGGTGGCGCTTCAACGAGGACCCGAAGGCTGTCCAGTGGCGCGAAGCCGGCGAAGGAGAGTGGCGCCTCTACGGGGCTGAGTCGCTCGAGGTCAGCGGGCGGCTCATCGGCGGATGCATCGAAGCAGTCGCGAACCTCGCCGGCACGCCCTACGGCGACGTCGCGGCATTCGGCGAGCAGCACGCCAGCGACGGCTTGATCGTGTACCTGGAGGCGGCAGAAGCCGAGGCTGCCACGATCTGCCGCAACCTTCACGCACTCAGGCTTGCGGGCTGGTTCGAGAACGCCAAGGCGATCCTCATCGGCCGTACCAACGCCGTCGACAACCCCAAGATGACCCAGGAGCAGGCGGTGCTCGACGCGTTGGGACGCCTCGACCTACCGATCGTGTTCGACGTCGAGATCGGACACGTGCCACCGCACCTGCCACTCGTGAACGGAGCGATGGCAACCCTGAGTGTCGACGGCGACGTACGCGAGATCACTCAAGTGCTGCGGTAGCACTCCTTCCGGGCCTGCGCGGAACTTTGACGGAACGAGGCTGAGGACCGGCCGGTCAAGTGCGGTTACGCCCTTTCCGCTGAGTCAACGGGTTCGGGTGACGGCCGTGATGAGCATGATCACGAACGGTATGGCGACGATCAGCCAGGACACCGGATGTCCCAGGTTGAGGGTTCGACCAAGGCCGAAGCCGAGCTTCTTCGGCACGAGAATGCGCGGGTCTTTGCTGTTGAAGTAGATCGTTCCCGCAAGCCAGTGACCGTCATCGTCATCCACAGCTTCAGGCTACGCCGCAGTGCATCCAGCATCGCGCGAGATCTCTGAGGCCGACGCGGTCTGCGGCGCTGCCTACGGCACCGTGTCCGAGGACCGCGTCAACCGGCGATCGCCGCGACCCTGCCAGGCGCCGGGTGGCAACGCTGCCGCACCCACGACACCGCGAACCTGATGTCGGCGAAGCCGAAGTCCAGCTGGGGCTGGGTCAAGGCGCTGTTGCACAGCGTCTACGAACCAGCCCGACGCCGAGTCCGTGCACGCCCAGCTCGACCGCGTCGTCGACGCCCTGGCTGAGAAACTCCCCAAGGTCGCCGAGCACGTCGGTTAGCACGGTGTGGCGCCAGTCGGCCACGCTGTTGCAACATGCAGGCATTTACCTGCATAATCCCCTTGTGGATGCAGACAAGGTCTTCAAGGCCCTTGCTGACCCCGTCCGGCGGCGCTTGCTGGACATGCTTCACGACAGGGCAGGGCTGACCCTCGGCGAGCTTTGCGAAGAGCTCGAGATTCGCCGCCAATCGGTCAGCCAGCACCTTGAACTCCTCGCCGCCGCGGGTTTGGTCACTTCGGTACCCGATGGGCGACGCAAGCTCCACTACCTAAATCCCGTACCGATCCACCAGATCCAGACCCGATGGATTTGGAAGTTCGAAGAGTCGCATCTCGCGATGCTCGAAGCGATCAAGAACCGCGCGGAGGAGAACGCTATGGCCGGCTCGTCGGCGGCAAGGACAGTCCCTGACTACGTCTACACGACCTACATTCGGGCCACGGCCGAGCAGGTGTGGGAGGCCCTCACCGACGCAGACATCACCGCAAAGTTCTGGGGTCACGCACAGGTCTCAGAGTGGCGGGTCGGCGGCCGGGTCGCCCACGTACGGGTCGATGGATCAGGTATCGCCGATGCGGCGGGGACTGTCGTCGAAGTCGACCGGCCGCGTCGGCTGTCGTTTGGATTCGATGAGCCGAACCGCGCCGATGACCCGACTTCTGAGCAGAGCCTCGTGACACTTGAGATCGAGCCGTACCGCGACATCGTGAAACTCACCCTTACCCAGTCACGGTTGCGTTCACTCGCTGACCGCGAAGCGATCGGACAGGGTTGGCCGACGGTGCTCGCAAATCTCAAGACGCTCCTCGAGACCGGCGACGTGCTGCCCACCCCTCCCTGGGAGTTCCACGCTGGAGAGCGCACGGCCTAATCTTCGTTGATTCTCGACAACGCAGTCGTCAGTGAGCCATATCGACGAAGCGCGAATAGTGGCCCTGGAAGGCGACCACGAGGTCCCGGGTGGGACCGTTGCGGTGCTTGGCGACAATCACGTCAGCCTCGCCGGGTCGGGTCGATTCCTTTTCATAGACATCGTCACGATGCAAAAGGATGACCATATCCGCATCCTGCTCCAAAGACCCGGACTCGCGAAGGTCGGAGACCATCGGGCGCTTATCCGAACGCTGCTCGGAGCCACGGTTGAGCTGGGAGAGCGCGATGATCGGGACCTCGAGCTCCTTGGCCAGCAGCTTGATCTGACGGGAGAACTCCGAGACCTCGAGCTGACGCGACTCCACCTTCTTGCCGGAGCTCATCAGCTGGAGGTAGTCGAGAACGATCAGCTTCAGGTCGTGGCGCTGCTTGAGGCGCCGGGCCTTCGAGCGGATCTCCATCATCGTCATGTTGGGGCTGTCGTCGATGAACATCGGCGCCGAGGAGACCTCACCCATCTTGCGGGCCAGCTTGTTCCAGTCCTCGTCGCTCATGTTGCCGTTGCGGATGTGGTTCAGCGGCACCTTCGCCTCGGCCGAGAGCAGACGCATCGTGATCTCCGACCGGCTCATCTCCAGGCTGAAGAAGACGCTGGCCAGGTTGTTGTGGATCGACGCCGCACGGCAGAAGTCCAGCGCCAGGGTGCTCTTCCCCATCGCGGGGCGCGCCGCGACGATGATCATCTGACCACCGTGGAAGCCGTTGGTGAGTTCGTCGAGGTCGGCGAAGCCCGTCGGCACGCCGTAGATCCCGGCCTCACGGTTGGAGATCGCCTCGATCTCGTCGAGGACGCCGTCCATGATGTCCGACAGCGGCGCATAGTCCTCGCTCGACCGCTTCTCCGTGAGCCGGAAGACCTCCGCCTGCGCCTGGTCGACGATGTCGTCGACCTCGCCCTCGCCGGCGTACCCGATCTGCACGATCTTCGTGCCGGCGTCGACGAGTCGGCGCAGCATCGCCTTCTCGCGCACGATCTCGCCGTAGTAGCCCGCGTTGGCGGCGATCGGGACGTTGGCGGCGAGCGTGTGAAGGTACGGCGCGCCGCCGATCCGCTCCAGTTCACCCTGGCGTCGCAGCTCGTCGGCGACGGTGACCATGTCGGCCGGCTCGCCGCGGCCGTACAGGTCGATGATCGCGTCATAGATCGTCTCGTGGGCCGGGCGGTAGAAGTCCGCACCGCGCACCGACTCGGCGACGTCCGCGATCGCGTCCTTCGAGATGAGCATCGAGCCGAGGACCGCCTGCTCTGCGGCCATGTCCTGCGGCGGCGTCCGGTCGTTGGCGTTGCGCGGTCGCTCGCCCGGTTCGTACGCCGCCGGGCCGTCCCCCCAGTCGTCGTACGGCGGCTCCGGCACGCTCCGCGTATCCGACTCTGCGACGCTCAACTGTCCCCCTCACACCCCACGCTGACACCTGTCGTCGACCCACCACGCAGCACGGTAGAGCCGACCACCGACAGTTCGGAGGACCGGCCCCGGGCACCGCGCCGTCACCCGACAGCGGCTGCGTCGTTGGTGGATCTGACCGACACGGTCCCGCGGACGCTACGCGCCGTGACTCCTCCTTCTCCAGCCCGCGACGCGTCGTTATCCACAGACTCTTGGGGATAACTAGCGCCAACCCGTGGACGACCGCGGAATCTGTGTGCAGAGGCTGGGGAGATCCCTGTTGAGAACCCGCGACGAGGGTCACCCAACACGCCTCTGACCTGCGCAAACGCCTCTTCCCGGGTGTGGATGAAAAAAAGTCCCGGGCGTGTCGCGGCGACGCGACGGACCGCCACCACCGGGCAGGACTGTTTGTCGACAAAGCGCCCACAGCGACGCATTCCACAAGTTATCCACCGGCGGTCTGTGGCCCACCCGGGACCGTCCGCACCTCGGGCCCACCCGCCCCGCCAGCCACGTGCTGCATGCCCCGATAGCCTGCCTAACGTGCCGATGGACCGCAGCCACGACAGGGAGATCTGGCGGCTCGCGATCCCCGCGTTCCTCGCTCTCGTGGCCGAGCCGCTCTTCCTCATGGCCGACTCCGCGATCGTCGGCCACCTCGGCACCCGCCAGCTCGCCGGGCTCGGGATCGCCGGTGCGGTCCTGCAGACGATCGTCGGGCTCTGCGTCTTCCTCGCCTACGGGACCACCGCCGGCGTCGCACGACGCATCGGCGCCGGCGACCTCCGGGGAGCGATCGCCCAGGGCGTCGACGGTCTCTGGCTGGCCGTCGGCATCGGCGCCCTGGTCACCGCCCCCGGCATCCTGCTCGCCCGGCCGCTCAGCCGCGCGCTCGGCGCCGGCGACGACGTGGTCGGCCCCGCGACGACGTACCTGCGCATCGCCCTCCTGGGTGTCACCCCGCTGCTCCTCATGCTGGCCGCCACCGGTGTCCTCCGCGGACTGCAGGACACCCGCACGCCGATGGTGGTCGCCATCGGCGGCAACGTCCTCAACGTCGTCCTCAACGTCACGCTCGTGTACGGCGCCGGGCTCGGCATCGCCGGCTCCGCCACCGGCAGCGTGCTCGCCCAGCTGCTCGCCGCCACCGCCCTCGTGTACGTCGTCGGCCGGGCCGCCCGCCGGGAAGGCGCCTCTCTCCGCCCCGACCTGCCCGGGATCAGGTCGGCGGCGCGTGCCGGCATCGCGCTCGTGATCCGGACGCTCACCCTGCGGGCGGCGCTGTTGGCCACCACCTACGCCGTCACCCACATCGCCGGCGACGGCAGCCACGAGCAGGCCGTCGATCTCGCCGCCCACCAGATCGCGTTCACGCTCTGGTCGTTCCTCTCGTTCGTGCTCGATGCCATCGCCATCGCCGCGCAGGCTCTCACCGGGCGTGCGCTGGGTGCCGGCGAGACGACCGGGACGCGCGCGATCACCGCCCGAATGGTGTGGTGGGGTGTGGTCGTGGGGGTCGCCGTCGGCGTACTCCTGGCCGGTCTGTCGCCGTTCCTCGGCGCCCTCTTCACCGACGACGGTGAGGTGCGGGACCGGCTCGTGCCGGTGCTGCTGATCGCGGCCCTGGGGCAGCCGGTCGCGGGAGTGGTGTTCGTCCTCGACGGTGTGCTGATCGGGGCCGGCGACGGCCGCTATCTCGCGTGGGGCGGCCTCGCCGTCCTGGTGGCCTACCTGCCCCTCGTCGCGCTCGCCATCGTCCTCGGCGGCGGGCTGGTCTGGGTCTGGGTCGCCTTCACGTTCGCCTTCATGGGGGCCCGCTTCGCCGTGCTCGTACGCCGGGCGCTCGGCGACCGCTGGCTCGTGACCGGTGCCGTCTGACGCTCTCGGCGGTCGGACCACAACCCACCACTCGGCCGGTCGCAACCGACATCTCGGCCGGTCACAATCGACATCTCGGCCCGTCACAACCCGCGACTCGGCATGCAGCAGGGCCGCCCTGCCGGAGCAGGACGGCCCTGATGATGTTTCGCGTGAAACCGCGCAGCGTGCCTCGAGAGGTCAGGCGGACACGATGTTGAGGGCGACCTTGGCCGACACCTCGTCGTGGAGCTTGACAAAGACCTCGTGGGAGCCGAGCGACTTGATCGGGTTGCCGACCGCGATGGTCCGCTTGTCGATCTGCTCGCCGGTCGACTCGGTCAGCGCGCCGGCGATGTCGGCAGCGGTCACGGCGCCGTAGAGGCGGCCGTCCTTGCCGGCACGGACCTTGACGTTGACCGCGGCGGCCTCGAGCTTGCCCTTGATCTGGCCGGCGTGGTCGGCGTCGCGCACCGCACGGGCAGCGCGGGCGGCCCTGATCTGCTCGACCTGCTTCTCGGCGCCACGGGTCCAGCGCATCGCGTCTCCGCGCGGGACGAGGTAGTTCCGGGCGTAGCCGTCCTTGACCTCGACGACGTCGCCGGCGGAGCCGAGACCGGTGACCTCCTGGGTGAGGATGATCTTCATGTCAGGAACTCCTCTCAGCGACCGGTCGAGGTGTAGGGCAGCAGGGCGAGCTCACGGGCGTTCTTGACCGCCGTGGCCACGTCGCGCTGGTGCTGGACGCAGTTGCCGGTCACCCGACGAGCGCGGATCTTGCCGCGGTCGGAGATGAACTTGCGGAGCAGCGCGGTGTCCTTGAAGTCGACACCGGTCGCCTTCTCCTTGCAGAACTGGCAAACCTTCTTCTTCGGCTTGCGAATCACTGCCTTGGCCATTGTGGTGCTTCCTTTCTAGAAGCCCGGCTCGCGCCGGAATGGTTGAGGGATTCGGTTGGCTGGGCTGTGGTCTCAGCACCGCTGACTGACGCCGGCGGGCTCGACCATCGAACTAGAAGGGGGGCTCGTCGTTGCCGACGCCGGGCGTGGCCCACGGGTCGTTGGCCGGGGCAGGCTGACCGCCACCCTGACCGCCGCCGTAACCACCACCGCCGCCGTAGCCGCCGCCACCCTGGCCGCCCTGCGGGGCGGCGGGAGCGTTCGTGGCCCACGGGTCGTTGGCCGGAGCGGACTGACCGCCACCCTGACCGCCGCCGTAGCCGCCGCCACCACCGCTGTTGTAGCCGCCACCCTGACCACCCGACTGGCGGGAGGTCTTGGTGACCTTGGCGGTGGCATACCTCATCGAGGGACCGATCTCGTCGACCTCGAGCTCGAAGACGGTGCGCTTCTCGCCCTCGCGGGTCTCGTAGGACCGGGCCTTCAGCCGTCCCTGCGCGACGACACGCATGCCGCGCTGGAGCGACTCGGCGACGTTCTCAGCGGCCTGACGCCAGATCGAGCAGCGCAGGAAGAGGGTCTCCCCGTCCTCCCAGCTGTTGGTCTGGCGGTTGAAGGTGCTGGGGGTCGAGGCCACCGTGAAGTTCGCAACCGCAGCGCCCGACGGGGTGAAGCGGAGCTCCGGGTCGTCGGTGAGGTTGCCGACCACGGTGATGATCGTGTCGCCTGCCATGAGGCCTCCCTGGCTAGTTCGTGATGCAGGTCCGATGTCCATGACCCGGCCCATTCAACAGGGCGGGTCCGACAACGGACAGATGGTCATCCACAGGGCGCGCCACGAGGACGCACCCCCGGCTCACTTGCCGGGACGGAGGACCTTGGTGCGCAGGATGGACTCGTTCAGCGTGAGCTGACGGTCGAGCTCCTGCACGGACTTGGGCTCGGCGGTCAGGTTGATGACCGCGTAGATGCCCTCGGCGTTCTTCTTGACCTCGTAGGCCAGGCGACGCCGGCCCCACACGTCGACGTTCTCCACGGTCCCACCGTCCTTGACGATGACACCATTGAGGTACTTGTCGAGCGACGGGGCGACGGTGCGCTCGTCGAGACTGGGGTCGAGGATGACCACCACTTCATAAGCACGCATAGCTGTCTCCACCTCCTACGGACTCGGCGGCCATGGTCTCTCCATGGCAGGAGGGCTACTGCGTTGTGTCGTTCCTCCGAACGGAACGAGACACGTCAGGCTATCAACGCGGGAGTACGCCGGCCGAATCCGCGCTCCCGGAGGTGACGAGTCAGCGGAACCGCCGCAGCCGCAGGGAGTTGGTGACCACGAAGAGCGACGAGCACGCCATCGCGGCGCCGGCGATCATCGGGCTCAGCAGGCCCGCGGCAGCGAGCGGGATCGCGGCGACGTTGTAGGCGAACGCCCAGAAGAGGTTGCCCTTGATCACCGCGAGCGTGCGCCGCGAGAGCCGGATCGCGTCGGCCGCCACCCGCAGGTCACCGCGCACGAGCGTCAGGTCGGCGGCCGAGATGGCCGCGTCGGTGCCGGTCCCCATCGCGAGGCCGAGGTCGGCCTGCGCGAGCGCCGCGGCGTCGTTGACGCCGTCACCGACCATGGCGACGACGTGGCCCTCGCGCTGCAGCCGCGTGACGACCTCGACCTTCCCGGACGGGAGTACGCCGGCCACGACGTCCTCGGGGTCGATGCCGACCTCGTCGGCGACGGCCCGCGCGACCTCCGCGCGGTCCCCCGTCAGCAGGACCGGACGCAGCCCGAGCCCGCGCAGGGCCGCGACCGCCTCGGCCGAGCTGTCCTTGACGGCGTCGGCGACCTCGATCCGCCCGACGACCTCGCCGTCGACCCTCACGACCACACCGGCCCCGTCCGTCACGCCGCCGTCCGCGGCACGACCGACCTCGACCCGCCGCCCCTCGACCGTGCCGGACACACCGACGCCGGCCTCGGCCCGGAAGTCCGTCACCGGCGATAGGCCGGCCGGACCGGCCTCCGCGACGGCACGGCCGATCGGGTGCTCCGAGCCCGCCTCGACGGCCGCGGCGAGGCGCAGCACCTCGTCGCGCGACAGCGCGCCCTCGGCGTACACCCCACTGACCTGCATCCGGCCCGTGGTCACGGTCCCGGTCTTGTCGAGCACGATGGTGTCGACGGCCCGGGTGGACTCGAGCACCTCGGGGCCCTTGATCAGGATCCCCAGCTGGGCGCCGCGGCCGGTCCCGACCAGGAGCGCGGTCGGTGTGGCCAGCCCGAGCGCGCAGGGGCAGGCGATGATCAGCACCGCCACGGCGGCGGTGAATGCGGCGTCCGCGTCGCCCCCGGCGACCAGCCACCCGGCGAGGGTCAGCAGCGCGAGCCCGATGACGACCGGCACGAAGACGCCGGAGATCCGGTCGGCGAGCCGCTGGACGGCCGCCTTGCCCGTCTGCGCCTCCTCGACCAGCCGCGCGAGCTGGGCGAGGTGGGTGTCGCGACCGACGCGGGTGGCGCGGACCACGAGCCGGCCGCTGGTGTTGAGCGTCGCGCCCACGACGGCGTCCCCGGGCGTGACCTCCACCGGCACCGACTCGCCGGTCAGCAGCGCGTTGTCGACCGCGGAGACGCCCTCGACGACGACGCCGTCGGTGGCCACCTTCTCCCCCGGGCGTACGACGAAGAGGTCGCCCACCGCGAGCTCGGCCACCGGCACCCGCACCTCGGGACCGCCCGGGCCCTCCCGCAGCACCGCGACCTCCTTGGCGCCCAGCGAGCCGAGCGCCCGCAACGCGTCGCCGGCGCGCCGCTTCGACCGCGCCTCGGCGTAGCGCCCCGCCAGGACGAACGCCGTCACCACCGCCGCGGCCTCGAGGTAGAGATGGCCGCCGGTCCCGCCGACGAGCGTCACGAGCGACCAGACGTACGCCGCCAGCGTCCCGACCGAGACGAGCGTGTCCATCGTGGCGGCGCCGTGGCGCAGGTTGACCAACGCGGCCCGGTGGAACGGCCAGCCCGCCCAGGCGACGACCGGCGTGGCCAGCGCGAGCGAGACCCAGTCCCACCCCGGGAAGCGCAGCGGCATCACCATGCCGAGCAGGACGACCGGCACGGCGAGGACGACGGCGACCCACATCCGGCGGCGCAGCACCGCGGACCGGTCGGCGTCCCGGGCCTCGGCGGCGTCGGGGACCGGCAGGGACGCGTGGTAGCCGGCGGCCGCCACGGTGTCGATCAGCTGGTCGGTGGTCACGCCGGCGGCGTACTCCACCCTCGCCTTCTCAGTGGCGTAGTTGACGCTGGCCTGCACGCCGTCGAGCTTGTTGAGCTTGCGCTCGATGCGGTGGGCGCAGGAGGCGCAGGTCATCCCGTCGAGCTCGAGCTCGACGGTCTGCAGGGGTTCCTGGCGGGTGGTCATCGAGGGCCTACGCCAAGTGGTAGCCGGCCTCTTCGACGGCGGCCCGGATGGCCTCGTCGGAGACGGGCTCGGTGGCGGCGACGGTGAGGGTGCCACTCGCCAGGTCGACGTCGACACCGGTGACCGAGGCGACCTCGGCGACCTCCTCGGTGACCGAGGCGACGCAGTGCTCGCAGGTCATCCCCACGACCGTGCCGGTGAACGTGTGGTTGCTCATGTCTCTCCTTCGTAGGTCAGGACCGGACGAGGCGGGCGATCGCCTGGGACGCCTCGGCGAGCTTGACGTCGGCCTCGGGACCGCCCTCCTGGACCGCTTCGGCGACGCAGTGGCCGAGGTGCTCGTCGAGCAGGCCGAGCGCAACCGACTGGAGCGCCTTCGTGGCCGCGCTGACCTGGGTGAGGATGTCGATGCAGTACTGCTCCTCCTCCACCATCCGCTGGAGCCCACGGACCTGCCCCTCGACGCGGCGCAGCCGCTTGAGGTAGGCGTCCTTGTTGCCGTGGTGGAGATAGCCGTGCTGGTGGCCGTCGTGGGCCTCGTGCGCCCCGTCGACAGAGCCGGGTGCGGCCTGCTCGCTCATGGTCAGCCTTTCGTCGCCGTGCTTCCACCTTACCCCCTGGGGGTATACCGACCAAGCCCCTGAGCCGGATTTCGCCTAGGCTCCCGCGGATGATCGAGTCGCTCGGGGCCGCGGACCACCCCGTCGCCGGCCGCTACGTCCTCGTGGACCAGATCGGCGCCGGTGGCATGGGGTCGGTCTGGCGCGCCTACGACGTCCGCACCCAGTCCTGGGTCGCGGCCAAGGTGCTGACCCAGCGCAGCAGTGCCATGCTGCTCCGCTTCGTCCGCGAGCAGGGCCTGCGGATCCAGCACCCGCACGTCGTCGCGCCGACCGGTTGGGCGGCCGACGACGACGTCGTCGTCTTCACCATGGACCTCATCCGCGGCGGCACCGTCGCCGACCTCGTCGCCGAGCACGGCCCGCTCCCGCTCCCCTACGCCGGGGTGCTGCTCGACCAGCTCCTCCAGGCGCTCGCCGCCGTCCACGCCGCCGGCGTCGTCCACCGCGACGTCAAGCCCGCGAACCTCCTGCTCGAAGTCACCGGCCGCGCCCGGCCCCACCTCAGGCTCGGCGACTTCGGGGTGGCGGCCACCACCGACGCCGTACGCCTGACGCAGGCGCCGGGCATGGTCGGCACCGAGGGGTACGCCGCCCCCGAGCAGGCCGCCGGCGCCCCGCCCGACCCACGCCAGGACCTGTACGCCGCCGGCCGGGTCGGCCTCCAGATGCTCACCGGCCTGGGACCGCACCTGCAGACCGAGGTGCCGGACTGTCCTCTCGCGCCGCTGCTCCGGGCGCTCACCGCGCCCGACCCGGCGGACCGGCCGGCCACTGCCGCGGAGGCCCAGCGCTGGCTGCTGCGGCTCGCCGCGGAGGCGTCACCGGGCGGCCTGCGGCCACGACCGGACGGACCGGAGGTGCGGGACCGGCTGGGCGATGCGGTGATGCCGCTGCGGCGCGGGCTGGCGCTCCCCGCAGCGGCCGCCCGGCGTACGGGCTCAGCGCGGGTGGTCGCGGCGCTCGGCTGCTTCGCCGGCGCGATCGGACTGTGCGCCGTGGCGCTCACGCGCGTCCTGGGCTGAGAGCTCGCGCCGGTCGTTGGCGCGGAAGAGCAGGAGGAAGCCGACCGCGACCAGCAGGGCCGCGACCCCGAGCAGGATCCCCGTCACGCGGAGACCATAGCCCGGCGAGGCCGTCCCCGGCCGCTCCTAGACTGACCGCCATGAGCACCATCGCCATCGGCGCCCACGTCGACCAGACCGACCCGATCGCGGAGGCGCAGGCACGTCAGGCGCCCCACGTGCAGTTCTTCCTCGGCGACCCGCAGAGCTACAAGGGCCCGAAGGTGGCCTACGCCGGCGGCGCGGACGCCCTCCGCGCGGCGGCCGAGGAGGCCGGCGTGGGGCTCTACGTCCACGCGCCCTACATCATCAACGTCGCCACCACGAACAACCGGATCCGGATCCCCAGCCGCAAGCTGCTCCAGCAGCACATGGACGCGGCCGCGGAGATCGGCGCCCAGGGGCTGATCGTGCACGGCGGCCACGTCAACAAGGACGATGAACCGGCGAAGGGCTTCGACAACTGGCGCAAGGCGATCGAGGCCACCGACCTCAAGATCCCGCTGCTCATCGAGAACACCGCCGGCGGCGACAACGCGATGACCCGCTACCTGGAGCGGATCGAGGGCGTCTGGGCCGCGATCAGCCAGGCGGAGGGGTTCGACATGGTCGGCTTCTGCCTTGACACCTGCCACGCCCACGCAGGCGGCAACAGCCTCGAGACCGTCGTCGACGACATCCGGAAGATCACCGGCCGGATCGACCTGGTCCACGCCAACGACAGCCGCGACGCGTTCGACTCCGGCGCCGACCGCCACACCAACTTCGGCGCCGGCAAGATCGATCCCGACCTGCTCGCGGCGGTCATCCAGGACGCCGGCGCCCCGGTCGTGTGCGAGACCCCCGGTGGCGCCGCCGAGCACGTCGCCGACTTCGCCTGGCTGCGCGAGCGGCTCGATGGCTGAGTCGCGACCGCTGCGGAGGCTGGGCTTCCTCACCATCGGTCTCTTCGATCCGGACGACCCGGCCGCGGGCCACGAGGAGACGCTCCGGATCATCGAGCTGGGCGAGGAGCTCGGCTTCGACTCCGCGTGGCTGCGCCACCGCCACCTCCAGTTCGGCATCTCCTCGCCGATCGCCGTCATGGCGGCCGCTACCCAGCGCACGCGCCGGATCGAGCTCGGCACCGCCGTGACCCCGCTCGGCCTGGAGAACCCGTTCCGCCTCGCCGAGGACCTCGCGACCGTGGACGTGCTCTCCGCCGCCCACAGCGACCGCGGCGTCGGGCGGATCAACCCCGGCGTCAGCGTCGGTCCGCCGATGAACTACGAGCGCTTCAAGGACCACCTCTACCCCGACACCGCCGACCTGGAGGACTTCTCCTACGCCCGGGTCGAGCGGCTGCTCCACAACCTCGCCGGCGAGCCGGTCTCCGACTTCGAGGGCCAGGTCGGGATCGAGACGTTCTCCCGCCGGATCGAGCCCCACTCCCCGGGGCTCGTCGACCGGGTCTGGTATGGCGGCGGCTCGCTGCGCAGCGTCGAGTGGGCCGCCCGGCGTGGCGTCAACCTGCTCACCTCGAGCGTCATCACCGCCGAGTCGGAGGAGACCGACTTCGCCACCATCCAGGCCGGCCAGATCGAGCTCTTCCGCTCGCTCCACCCGCTCGGCCAGGACGCGCGCGTGTCACAGGGGCTCGTCGTGATCCCGACCGACAGCGCGACGCCGGAGCAGGCCCGCCGCTATGAGGAGTACGCCGCCGCCCGGCTGCCGCGCACCCGTGAGCCGCAGGGGCCGCGCCGGATGATGTTCGCCCCCGACCTCGTCGGCACCTCCGAGCAGCTCGCCGAGCAGCTCACGGCCCACGCCGGCTTCCAGCTCGTCGACGAGGTCGCCTTCGCCCTGCCCTTCACCTTCGCGCATGCCGACTACGTCCAGATCCTCACCGACATGGCGACGCGGCTCGGGCCGCTGCTGGGCTGGTCGCCTGCGGCCTGACCTCCGCGGCCTGACTTCACGACCTGACCTCCGCGGCGTGACCGCAGCCGCGCACTCAGCGGCAGTGCACGCCGATGTCGTGCAGCGCGCTGCGGAAGGCGGCGAGGTGGGCCGGGGTGTCGTCGATGCGATAGTCGCCCGTGGCGCCCGTCGTCTCGGGTGAGGTGTCATACCAGACGAAGCCCACGATCCCGGGCCGGTCGTGGAGGAACGACGGCAGGCTGGCGATCCAGGAGTCCTTCGCGCCGCCGTCCGCGCCCATCTCGCTGAGGATCGCCGGCTTCTTCGTGAAGGTCCGGATCTCGTCGTACCACGGGCCGTAGGTCTGCGTGGCCGTCCGCGTGCCGTCCTGGTCGGCGTGGCCGTAGCCGCTCACCCCGACGTAGTCGACCTGGTCGTCGCCGGGGTAGACGTCCTTCAGCGGCAGCGGTTGGTCGTCCCACGGCACGGTGGCGGGTGCCCAGACCCACTGGATCCGCGGGTCGATGCCGCTCATCAGGTCGTGCACGTGGCGCCAGGCGGCGACGTAGTCCGAGGCGGTGTTGCCGTTGACGCCGACGGCCCAGGGATACCAGTTGGCGTTCATCTCGTGGGCGAACCGCACCATCACCGGACCGGGATGCGTGGCCAGCACGCGCGCGATCCGCCGGAACGCGTCGTCGTGCTGCCCATCGGCGATCGTCGTGAGGGAGTACGCCGGCAGGTCGGTCTCCTCGGGCGTCGACTGCCACGACCAGGGCTCGAGCGTGATCATCGGCTCCCGGCCGTTCGCGCCCAGCCGCTGGAGGAGGCCCTCGTCGAACGACGTGCTGTCGAGCTTCACGAAGACGTTCTGGACCGCGGGCGCGCAGCCGACCGCCTTCGCGATCCGGGCCACCCGGTCCTCGTCGACCGAGGGCAGATCGAGGCCGAAGAACGGGCGGGCGTCGGACGCGTCCGTCCCCGCGCCGTCGTCGGAGGAGCTGCCATGGCCGCCCGGCCACACGAAGACGCCGACCAGCGCGACCGCCAGCACCACGCCGACCGCCACGACGCCCACGGCACGCGAGGTCGGCCGGCCGGCGGGCCCGTGCTCGGGGGCCTCGCCGGCGTTGCGAGAAGGGTCAGGACGAGTCACGCCCGGTCGTACGTCCATCGCTCTATTGTCCAAAGCCGCCCAAAACCGGCCCGGACGCGGCCTCCCCCGACCCCCTCAACCGGGGGAGGCCGCCCGCTCCCGTGCCCGTCGCTGCGGAGCCCGCCGCTCCCACGCCGGGCGCGAGGGGCCGTCAGCCGACCGGCACGAGCGCCCCCGGCGTACGGCCGGCGCCGATGCGGTCGCGCGGCAGCACGTGGACGAGCCGCACCTCGAGATCACCGGCGCGGTCGACGCGCGATCGCACGAGCCGCAGCGGCGTCGGCTCCGCGCGCGGGCTGAAGACCATGAAGACGAAGCTGTGGTCGCCCTGGCTGAGCGGCACGAGATGGCCCGGCGCCGCCTCGATGCGCCACCGGCTCGCCAACGTCGGCGCGAAGCTCACCTCGACGCACGACGCCACCGGGCACTCCACGACCTGGCCGCTGCGCGGGTCGCGCACCGTCCGCAGCGACGTGGGCAGGTCAACGGGTACGGCGGCCATCGGTGCTCCTCGGTGCGTCGGTCCGGCAGGTGACGTCAGGAAGGAGCGACGTCACCGGGCCGCTGATACACCGGCGGCCGGATCCGTCGTGGTAGTCCGGGACGTCCGCGTCTCATGACCCGTCAGTAACCGACCGAAGGGTCCCGGAGTAGCCCGTCCGCCGCCTCAGGAGAAGCACAGGAACGGCGCCGGGGCCCGGTCGCGGGTCGCGGGAGGTACGGCGGCGGCCAGCGCCTCCGCGGGCGCGACTCCCGCGGCGAGACCGCGATGGACCCGGACCAGGGCGTCGTACGCCGCCTCGTCGCCGACCGCCGCGGGCGAGGCGATGACGCAGCGGGCGCCGGCGTGGAGCCAGGCGGCGGTCATGCCGATCAGCTCCTCACCCCAACGGACCGTCGAGCGACCGCCCTCGCAGGCAGAGAGGAGCACGACGTCAGGGACGGCGGCGAGCTGGTCGACGTCGTAGCCGAACCACGGGCCGTCGGCCAGCGCCAGACCGGAGAAGAGCGGGCTCTCGGCGGAGTGACGGCCGTGGGCGGCGACGTGGAGGACGTCGACCCCGGCGGCCAGGCCGGCGACGGCCCCCGCCGTCGCGGCCTCGCCCACGAGCACCCGCGCGGACGGCCACTCCTTCGCGGCCGCGACGACCTCGTCCTCGGCGCGCGCCACCCGTGGTCCGGCGACGAGACCGACGGAGGAGGTCCGCAGCGGCGAGCGGGTGCGCGCCAGCCACGAGGTCGCGCTCTGCGCCACCGTCACCGGCCGTCCGGCGAACCCCGGCAGCAGCGTCCACGGCACCCCGGCGAGCACGCCCGACGGGGTGAGGACGACCCCGCCCTCGCCGAGGTAGGGCCGCAGCGGCGCCACCAGCGCCTCACCGAGCCGCTCCAGCCGGCAGACCAGCTCGCCGCGGACCACCTCCGCGAGGGGGCCGTCGAGGTCGCTGGAGGCCATGTCGAGGTCCGGCATCAGACCGCCGAGCAGCGGGGTGAGCGTGGACCGGTCGCCGAGAGGCACCCGCGTGACCGCCTCCCGGGTGACGACCAGCGCCACCACCTGACCGGCCGCAACGACGTACGCCACCAGCGTCTGCCCGCCGAGCCCTGCCCGCAGCGCGTCGAGGGTCACCGGCTCGGCGACCTCGCCCGACCCGCGCTGCTGCCAGGACCGCTCCCGGATCTGCTTCCGCAGCTCGGCCTCCCGCGCAGGCGCCGGCTCACGACGCAGCTCGGCGAGGTCGGCGGCGAGCTGCGGGTCGGCCGGCGCCCGCACCGGCTGAATCCGCGACGCCAGCATCCGCGCCCGCTCCGACCACTCGAAGAGCACCGCCCGTGACGGGGACGCCAGCGCCAGCTCGAGGCCGCGCATCGCCAGCTGGGCGCCGTGTCCGACGACGTTGGTCTGCAGGTCCAGGCTGCCGAACGAGCTCTGCCAGTCGTGGAGATCACCGAGACCGCGGCGCAGCTGCGCCAGCGCCTGGCCGCGCCGTCCCGACGCGGCCGCGAGCTGCGCCCGCACCTCCCGCTCCTGCAGGCGTACGGCGAGCGGCGCGCCCCTGGGTGGTCTGCCGCTCCCCAGCCGTGACCGGGCGCCGGCGAGGTCTCCGGCGCGCAGCAGCGCCGTGGCGGCATCCAGGCGGGACGCCCGGGCGACCCAGGCGAGTCCCTGCCGCTCGAGGGCGTCGGCGACGGTCTCCGCGCGCTCGACGAGAGCCCGGCCGCCACGGCCGCGACGCACCGACGCCGCGATGAGGACCGCGTCGGCCCGCGTCCGCCACGCGACGGCCCCGACGCGCGCGAACCGCATCCCGGCGGCACGCGCCGCGGCGACCGCGGCCGCCGGCTCGGTCCACACCAGCGTCCGGGCGAGCGCGAGCTCGGCCTCGGCGCGCCGCTGCGTCATGCGGCGCCGGCCGAACGCGTTGGCGGCGGCCCGGAGCGCCGTCTCACCTTCGGTGACGAGTCCGGCGGCGAGCAGCACCTCGGCACGGTCCTGGGCACTGGTCGCAGCCATGACCGGCGACATCGCCGTCATCACCGGCGCCGCCGCGTCCATGTGCCGGAGCGCGCCGACGAGGTCGCTCGACCCGAAGCAGGCATAGCCGAGGTTGTGCTCGGTCAGCGCCGCCTCGTCGGGGCGGCCGGCCTCGGCCCAGAGCACGAGCGCACCCTCGAAGTCGGCCGCCGCGATCGACGGCTGACCCTGCGCGAGGCGGACGCCTCCGCGGTTCACCAGTGCCGTCGCCCGTTCGACCCGGTCCGCGAGCACGGGGATGCCCTCGTCGAACGCCGCGAGGGCCTCGCTCGTCATGCCCCGGCGCAGCAGGAGCAGGGCATGCTGGCAGTGCAGGACGCCACGGGTCTGTGACGACAGGCCGCTGACGGCCAGCGCCTCGTCGATGGCGGCCAGCGCCTTCGCCGTCTCTCCGCGCTCGTAGTCGAGGAACGCCGTCGAGGCGATGACCCGCGCCCGCAGGTCCGGCTCACCGTCACCCCGGGTCCGCTGCTCGGCGCGTGCCAGCAGCGTCGCCGCGCTGCCGAGCCGCCGCGCGTTGAGCGCGGCAAGGCCCCGTCGGTAGAGCTCGGCGGCATCCGGCACCCGTCGATCATGGCGCGGATGCCGGCCGGCCGCAGGACGATTCGCCTCTCGTCGGCGGACCGAGCAGCTTTCTAGGGAACCTGCGCGATCCCGGTGACGGCGGTGACGACGTCCCAGCCGCGCTTGACGCGGGCCGCCCTGCGGTCGTCCACACCGTGCACCCGGAACTGCTCCTGCAGCGCCTTCGCGAGCTGCGCCCCGACGTGCGGAGCCGCGAACGAGGTCCCGCTCCAGACCGCGAACCGACCCGTGAAGTCGTCGGGGTCGATGCACTCCCGCTCCACGCCGTACTTGTCGTCCCTCGCCAGCGGCAGCAGCCCGCCGTTCCGGCGCGGCATCGTGCTGACCACGGCGGCTCCCGGCGCCCACACCCTCACCCAACAACCCACGTTGGAGAAGAGCGCGCCGGTCCGCAGGTTGGGGTTGTTGGCCGCGACGGAGACGACCGGGACCACGTCCTTGTGGGTCCGGCAGCGGTCGGGGTGGTGGACCGCCGCGCCGGACTCCGCCGTCCAGGGCGCGAAGGCGGCGGGGTACGACGGCCGGTCGGTCGCGTCGTTGCCGACCGAGCACACGACCATCACACCGAGCCTCCCGAACTCCTCCATGAGCGGTCGGAGGATCTCGTCGAAGAGCGCGTCCTCATTGCTCTCGTGGTAGTAGCCCATCGACAGGCTGAGGACGTCGATGAGCCGGCCCCGGCCCCGGCCGTCGGCCCGGCCCTGCTCGGCGTCCTCGACGCCCTGCCGGACCAGCGCCAGGATCTGGTGCAGGGCCTTGATCCAGTCGCTCTCCTTGATCGGCCCGCGGTCGGGCACGATCCGCCAGGACACGATGTCGGCGTCGGGGCTGACCTGGCGGATGATCCCAGCGATGAAGGTGCCGTGCCCCTGCAGCGGGGCGAGGGTCCCGTCGAGGGTCTCCTCGGTGTCCTTGGTCCCCGGGGCGAACGACACGGTGTGGGGATAGCCGATCTGCTCCCCGTCGACACCGCGCACGTCGGACTCGACGACGCCGCGGAGCCACGGATGCCACGCGACGCCGGTGTCGAGCAGGGCGACCACGGGCCTGCGTCCGGGGACGCTCTCGCGACGGGTCGGCGGTCCACCGACCACCGCCACCGGCTGCCGTCCGCCGGATCCCGGCGTGCCGTACGTCGCGGCCGGGTGCGAGATCTCGACGGGATGGGAGATCTCCACCGGGTGCGAGATCTCGACCGGATGAGAGATCTCCACCGGGTTCGCCTCCGGAGAGGCCATCAGATGGTCCAGCGCCACGCCGGGCAGCGACCCGCGGTTCGCGAGGCGCGCATGCTGCAGCAGCCGCCACGCGTCCGGCGGCTCGGAGACCTCGTCCGGCGCGGACGCGATCTCCACCACGCTGAGACCGGGAGCGAGCGGCGTACGGCTCACCGTCCAGCCGAGCTTCTTCGCCTCCTCCTCGAGGACCTGGAGACGCTGGTCGTAGCCGTCGTCGGTCTCGGCCATCAGGAGCTGGGCCCCTTCATAGACGGTCGCCCCGACCGACGTGCTCCCGATGGTCACAGCCCGGGCGGGATCGAGCGTCCGCCCACTCCTCCCGGGCTCGGCGGTGGGCCACTTCTCGGCATCCCTGCTGGCCATGACGGTCTCTCTCAGATCTCGAAGGTGGGGGTGGCGAAGGGCGCGCGGGAGCCGTCCTGCGGCTCGAGGCGCAGCCGGACCAGCCCGAGGGGCAGGTCGGTGAGCTCGAAGCGGCCGGTGTCGCTGACCGCGGTCGCGCTGGTCCCCGCGCCCTCGACCGTCCACACCGCGCGCACGGTCATCGGCTCGGGCGGCACGACCCAGCCGTCCACACGCGAGTGCTCCCCGTCGGCGGCCACGCGGAGGAGCAGGTCGACGTCGTCGTACGCGAACCGCAGGGTGTACGACGCGCCGCCGCGCGCCCCGGCCAGGTCGGTCGAGCGCTCGACGAGCGTCATCAGCTCCAGTTCGAGCGCGAGGCCCTCCTCGGCCTCGGCCGCGGCGACGGCCTGCTGCATCCGCGCGACGAGGTCGTCGGGCATGGGGTCGCGCTCCTCGTAGGCGGCGCGGACGATCGCATACAGCCGCTCGCGGCTCATCTCGGCCATCACAGGTCTCCGTTCGCGAGGAGGGCGACGCGCAGCTTCGCCAGGCAGCGCCCCCGGGTCGGGCCGATGCTGCCGACCGGCATGCCGAGGTCGACGGCGAGGGAGGCGTAGTCGGGTCGGTTCTCGAAGGCGACGACCCGCAGCAGCCGCCGACAGCGCTCGGGCAGCTGGTCGACGGCCGCCCAGATCCGCCGGGCGCCCTCCCGATCGACGGCGTCCGCCTCGGCCGACCGCTGACGCGGCAGGTGTACGGCGATGTCCTCGTCGTCGGTCGGGAGGGTCCGACCCGCCCCCCGTGCGGTCCGCCACGCCTCCCGGCGCGCCGTCATGGTCAGCCAGCCCCCCACGGCCGTGCTGTCCAGGATCGCCGAGCTGCGGCGGACGAGCGCGAGCCAGGTCGTCTGGACGACGTCCTCCGCCTGCTCGCGCGGGAGACCGTACGCACGCACCACGTGCCACAGCACGGGTGTCATGACGTCGACCAGCTCGGGAAGCCCGGCAGGGTCCCCCGACAGCCATCGGTCGAAGGCACGGGTCGCCTGCGCCCACACCGCGCCCGGTCCCTCTGCCTGGGACGGGGACTGGTGGGAGGTGACAGTGCTCATCGATCCGGCTTCCCGAGTGGTCGTGACGGTCACGACCATCAAGAGCGGCGACCCCGGGCCGTGATACCTGACGCGCGTCGAGATTCTCGCGCGGCCACAGCGTGGCACCCCACCGGGCCGGTTGGGGAGGGGTGACGGTCCTCTCGGCGCCCGATCCGGGACCTAGGTCCCGGGTTACCGGCAGGTATCAGCGCTCCGGCCGCCGGGACCCGGCGGCCGGGTGTGAGCGGGGGCCCGCCCCCACACTCTGCGGGCACCCCACCCACACGATCGGGTCATCCAGCCTGAGCTTCCGCCGGATGACGGGTCGCGAACAGCGGCGCGGTCATCGGCGCCAGCCACGCACTGAACGTGGCGGTCATGTGGCTCTCGTCGCGATAGACGAGCGTGTTGCCGACGATCGCCGGGCAGCCCTTGGGTGTGCACAGCCAGCGAGTGGGATCGATCGTCGTGATCGACGCCTGGGTGAGCGCCTTGTGCACCTCGTCCCAGCGGTCGCCGAACTGACGGGCCTGCGACATCGTCGTGTTGCACGCGCCGACGTTGTTGAGATTGCCGGCGAGGCACTCGGGGACGTCCTGCTTCGGCATCGGCGTGTCCATGAGGTACGCCGCCCGCAGTCCGCGCTGGCGCAGCATCGCCATCGTCCGGGTGGTGGCGTCGGCCCAGGCGGTGTTGCTGTTGTTGCCGGCAACGGCGTCGCTCTGGGAGACGACGACGAGGTCGGGCTTCGCCTTCACCATCTTGGCCACCGCCTGCTGGCGCCAGGTCATGCACTCGGTGTACTCCCGCCCGAGCACGTTGCTGTAGACGGTCCAGTCGGCCACCGAGCAGGCCGCCTTGGTGAGCGACATGATCCGCCAGTGCTTCAGCTTGCCCTCCCGGTCGAGGGCCGGCAGCCACTGCTGGGCGTGCGAGTCGCCATACAGCGCGAGCGTGTGCTTGCCGTGCGGGTCGCCGTAGATGCACGGACCCTGGTGCACCTCGAGGAAGTCGAGGTGGCAGCCGTCCTTCGTCGACGCCGGCTGGTCCTGCGTCGCCTGCTGGATCGAGGGCCGTAGGTTCCGCGGGGCCTCCGTGGTCATCAGGCCCTTGCCGAGCGCCGCCTGGACGACGCCGGTGTTCGCCGACGCGAGGTCGAACGTCGAGGTCGGCGCCCCCGAGCCGACGAACGCCGGCAGCGAGACGACCAGCGCGATGCCGACGCCCGCCACGGCCCCGGAGCCGGCGGCGCCCGAGAAGACCCACGAGCGCGGGTGGAGCCGGCTGCGCAGCGCCGGGCTCTCGACGAGCCAGTGCATCATCACCGCGAACCACAGCGCGAGCGCCGAGATCTCGACGAGGTTGACCCACGGCAGCTCCTGGTCGAAGGCCAGCGGGACGAGCACGACCATCGGCCAGTGCCACAGGTACCAGCCGTACGACACCTTCCCGATGCCGCCGAGCACCTTGCGCCCCAGCAGCGCCTCGACGCCGCCGAGCACCTTGGGGCCGCCGGCCGCGATCACGGCCGCCGCCCCGAGGGTCGGCACGAGGGCCGCCGTACCGGGGAAGGGGGTGTCGTCGGTGAAGTGCAGTCCCGACCAGACGATCAGGGCGAGGCCCGCCCAGCCGGCCGGGATCATCACCGGCTTCGGGATCCGCGCGAGACCTGTCGCCGCCAGGGCGACCAGCGCGCCCAGCGCCAGCTCCCAGGCTCGGGTCTGGACGTCGAAGTACGCCGCCGGCGGGTCGCTCATCGTCATCCGGTGGCTCACGTAGAGGCTGAGCCCGCCGCCGACCAGCAGCACGGCGAGGACCAGCGTGCGGCGGTACCGACGACCCAGGAGCATGCACACGATGAGCGCCAGCGGCCACAGCAGGTAGTACTGCTCCTCCACGGCGAGGGACCACAGGTGCTGCAGCGGCGAGGGCGAGTCGGTGGCGTGCTGGTAGTCCACGCCCTGGGCGGCGAGGTGATAGTTGATCAGGTAGGTCACGCCCCAGAACGCGTCGTGCACGACGTCGCGGACGTGGAAGATCGAGCCCCACAGGCGCGACATCACGAGCGTCGCCGCGATGACGATGAGTGCGGACGGCAGCAGCCGGCGGATGCGGCCGCCGTAGAACCGCAGCAGCGAGATCCGGCCGGTCTCGTCCTGCTCCCGCATCAGCTGCCCGGTGATGAGGAACCCGGAGATCACGAAGAAGACGTCCACGCCGACGTAGCCGCCGGTGAGGTGCGGCACGTTCGCGTGGTAGAGCACCACCAGCAGGACCGCGATCGCGCGCAGTCCCTGGATGTCCGGACGGAAACGGCGCGGGCCCGGCGCCTCCGGCTTCCCGGGCGCGAGGTCCTCGGGCCGCGCACCGAGCAGGCCGAGGGCTAGCTGCTTCACGTGCGGCAGCCGCGGGCGTCGTACGGCGAAGAGGCCGGGCACCCGGGCGAACAGGATCGGCAGCTGGATCGCCGAGCCGAGCGCGGCGAACCCGACCATCGCCCAGAACGTGTCGAGACCGTACGCGCGGATGCCGCGGGCCAGGCCCCACCAGAGCAGGACCTGCGTGGCCAGGATCCACGCCTTCGTCCAGCGCATGACCGTCACCGGCAGCGGTGTCGCCGCGCTCGCCGACCCTCCGCCCACCGAGCCTCCGCCCACCGCGCCTCCGCCCGCGGAGCCCGTCGAGCCGCCGGACGAGGCACCGGTGGCGACCCACCCGCGGGTGCGGCCGGTGAGGATGTGGACGATCGCGGCGAGGTGGCAGAAGGAGTAGAGGTACTGCACCCGCAGGACGTCGAAGCGCCAGCGACCCTTCATCACGGTCGGCAGCACGAGGAACCACAGCATCACCGCGCCCAGCAGCCACACGGAGTTCCCCGGCTCGACCCACTCGGGCCGGATCCAGAGCATGGCGAGCGCCGGCAGCGGCGCGACGACGGCGTTGACGGCGGTCGAGATGTAGTAGAGGAACCCGGCCCAGAAGCAGAGCTTCTGGCGTTTGGTGATCGCGCGCTCGCGGTGGAAGGACTGGTCGGCGAGCAGGGACATCGAGCCGGTGCACCAGCGGTACTGCTGGTTGACGAACGCCCCGACCGTGTCGGGGCAGAGTCCCTTCGCCACCAGGACCGGGAGGTAGCGCAGCCCGTAGCCGCCCCGCATCAGCCGCACGCCGGTGTGGACGTCCTCGGAGTGGCCGATCTGGGCGAAGCCGCCGACCTCCTGCAGCGCGGCGCGACGGTAGACCGCGCAGGTCCCCACGCAGATCGCCGCGCCCGAGCGGTCGCGGCTGGGCTGGACGAAGCGGTAGAAGAGCTCCTGGGTGGCGCCGGCGCAGCGCTGCAGCCAGCCGAGCGCCGGCGACCGGGTGTCGAAGTATTGCGGCGACTGGACGATCCCGATCCGCGGGTCGTCGAAGTAGGGCACCAGCTCGCGCAGCATGTCGGTGCGCGGAACGAAGTCGGCGTCGAGGACGAGGATGAGGTCTGCGTCGGAGTGCTCGAACCCGTAGCGCAGGTTGCCGGCCTTCTTGAAGTGACCGCGGTCCGGCCGGGAGTGATAGACGAAGCCGTGCGCGGCGGCGAGCTGGCGCACCTCGTCGCGCGCCCCGTCGTCGAGCACGTGGACCGTCAGCCGCCCGCTCCAGTCGAGGGCCGCGACGTGGCGGTAGGTGTTGGCCAGCACGTCGATCCCCTCGCCGGCGGTCGGGAGGAAGACGTCGACGGAGGGCACGTACGCCGGCGCCCACTCGGCCACGGTGCGCAGGTGGCCCTTGCGGCTGACCCGGCGCCGCCGGGTGCCGGACAGCAGGCTGACGGCCAGGGTGACGGCATACAACGTCACCGGGACGAGGAAGAGGATGAACCGGATGTCGGCCGTCGCGAACCGGAAGACCGAGTAGCCGATCAGGGTGAACGAGACGGCCTGGACGAGCAGCAGCCAGCGGTGCTGCGGCCCAAGGTAGGCGTACTTCTCCCGCTCCGAGGGCGGGTGCGGCAGGAGCGGGTCGGCCTGCGCCGGCGGCCTCTCCTTCGTGCGGACGGGGGGACGCAACAGAACAGTGGTCATGACGTGGCACCTCTGCGTGTGGGGGACCGCCGGAGCCGGCGGCAGGGCAGGGGTGGACCTGGGAGGCATTCCTCTCCGGTGGCCCGAGTCGTCGCACGGCGTCGGTGCCGTGGTCTCGGGGACCGGTGACACGTCCGGGCCGGGTCATACCCGTTGGCTGACTCACACCCCGGATTCGGTATGGCTCCACCTGGAGCGGCGTTGCCTCGTATGGCTTTGCGTCGGTTTGCCTCACCCGACGCCCTTGACAGCCCCGCCGCGCCCGCCGCTTCGTGGCGGGCCATGCGCAACGACTAGCCTTCCGCGGGTGAGTCTGACCGTGCGCCCGATCACCGCCGACGAGCACCTCGCCTTCCTCGCGGGTCGCCCGTCGGTGAGCTTCCTGCAGACCCCGGCCTGGGCGGGGGTGAAGACCGAGTGGCGCTCGGAGTCGCTCGGCTGGTTCGAGGACGACGGTCCGGACGCCCGGCCCGTCGGTGCCGCGCTGGTCCTCCACCGCCCGGTGCCGAAGGTGAAGCGGTGGACGCTCGCCTATCTCCCGGAGGGCCCGGTCATCGACTGGACGGGCGACCTGGCGTCGTGGCTGCGGCCGATGGCGGCGTACCTCAAGCGGAACGGCGCGTTCGGCGTCCGCATCGGTCCCCCGGTTCCGACCGCCACCTGGAGCGCGGCGCAGGTCAAGGAGGGCATCGCCGACGACGACGTACGACGCCTCTCGGATCTCCCGCCGAGCCACCGCGACCCCGCCGGCGCGCGCGTGGTCAGCCAGCTGCGGGACCTCGGGTGGCGGCTGCAGAGCCCCGAGGACGGCTTCGGCGCCGGCCAGCCGCAGTACACCTTCGAGATCCCCCTCGTCCACGACGACGGCACGCCCCGGACCGAGGACGAGGTCCTCAAGGGCATGAACCAGCTGTGGCGGCGCAACATCAAGAAGGCCGCCAAGGAGGGCGTCGAGGTCTCGGTGTCGTCGCCGGCGACCGCGGAGGAGGACCTGGCGGCGTTCCACGCGCTCTACGTCCACACCGCGGAGCGCGACCACTTCACGCCGCGTCCGCTGTCCTACTTCCGCACGATGATGGCGGCGATGACGGCCGAGGACGCCGGGCGGTTCACGCTCTTCCTCGCCCGCCACGAGGGCGACCTGGTCGCCGCGACGATCCTGGTCCGGGTCGGCGCCCATGCGTGGTACTCCTACGGCGCGTCCTCCACCGAGAAGCGCGAGGTGCGCGGCTCCAACGCGCTGCAGTGGGCCATGATCCAGCATTCCCTGCAGGCGGGCGCGACCGTCTACGACCTGCGCGGCATCACGCCGACGCTCTCCTCCGACGACTCCCACGTCGGACTGATCCAGTTCAAGGTCGGCACGGGCGGCCAGGCCGTGGAGTACGCCGGCGAGTGGGACCTCCCGCTCAACCCGGTGGTCTACAAGGCATTCGACCTCTACATGAAGCGGCGCGGCTGATGTCCCTCACCCTCACCGTCGCCGGCGACCGCTGGCGCACCCACCTGCGCTCCGTCGTCGACGCCACCCCCGGCCTGGTGCCGGTCGCGAAGGGCAACGGCTATGGCCTGACCCTCGGCCGGCTCGCCCGTCGCGCCGGCTGGCTCGGCGTGGACACGCTCGCCGTCGGCACGTACGCCGAGCTGCCCGAGGTCGCCGACCGCTTCGACGGCTCGCTGGTCGTCCTCAGCCCGTGGCGCCCCTACGTCGCCGACCTGGAGCCCGCCCTCGCACGCCGGGTGATCCACACCGTCAGCCGGTACGTCGACCTCGTCGAGCTCCTCCGCCGCCAACCGGGCGCCCGTGTCGTCCTCGAGCGGATGACCTCCATGCGTCGCCACGGCATGTCCGCCCAGGAGCTGTGGGAGGCCGCGCCGCTCGCTCACCGCCGCGCCCGCCTCGAGGGCGTCACGATCCACCTCCCCATGACAGGTCACAACCTCGACGAGGCCAGCCGGCTCATGGACGACGTCGTCGGCGCCGAGGCGACCACCGTCTGGGTCTCCCACCTGACGCAGCCCGAGCTGAGGCGGCTGCAGGCGTCGTACGCCGACCTCACCCTCCGGCCGCGCGTCGGCACCGGCCTGTGGCTCGGCGACCGGGGCGCGCTCCGGGTGACCGCGACCGTCGAAGACGTGCACCCGGTCGAGCGGGGGGACGGCTACGGCTACCGCGGCCGCACCGCGCTCCGCAATGGTCACCTCGTCGTCGCGTCCGGCGGCACCGCCCACGGTCTCGGGCTCGAGGCGCCGACCGGCGACACCGGCCTGCGCGGCCGCGCGGTGGCGGTCGCCAAGGGTGGGCTCGACGCCCTGGGCCTCGCCCGGTCGCCGTACCTCCTCGATGGCAGGCAGCTCTTCTTCGCCGAGCCGCCCCACATGCAGTCCTCGATGCTGCTCCTCCCCCATGGCGCGCGCGTGCCCGAGGTCGGCGAGGAGCTCGAGGTCCGCGTCCGCTACACGACGACGACGTTCGACGAGATCAGGGTCGCCTGACCTGGCCCGGCCAAACTGTCACCGTGACAGTCTGCTGCGTAAGTGACACATCGGAACTGTCACCTATGCGCCGAACTATCACCGTGACAGTTTGGGCTCGGGCGGCGACGGCGACAGCCCGGGCAGCGCCGGGCCGGCCTCGTCCTCGGTGACCGCGACCGGATCCCGCCACGGGCACAGCACATCGCGGACGACGACGCCCACCAGATAGAGCTCGCCGGCGACGCGGATCAGCACGGCCAGCCAGTAGAACGGCACGTCGCCGCCGGCACCAGCGGCGAGCTCACCGCCGAGGTACCACCAGACGGCGCAGAAGTAGACGACCTCGCACGCCTGCCAGACGAGCTGGTCGCGCCAGCGCGGGCGGGCAAGGACGGCGAGCGGCAGCAGCCAGAGGACGTACTGCGGCGAGTAGACCTTGTTGACCAGCAGGAAGCCGGCCACGATCAGGAAGCCCAGCTGCGCGAGCCGGGGGGTCCGCGGCGCGCGCAGGCCGAGGACGAGCACCCCGAGACACCACAGCCCGAAGAGCAGCCACGACCACGAGTTCACCGTGTGCGCGGCGATGCCGACGTCGAAGACCTGCGTCGCCACCAGCCACAACGACCCCAGGTCCGGGCCGCGGTCGGCGTTGAACGACCAGAACACCGACCATTCATGGGGTCCGGTGACGTACGCCGGCAGGTCGACCACCACCCAGGCGAGCGCGCCCGCCAGCGTGACGGCTGCCAGCTCGCGCCACCGCCGGCGGCGTACGCACGCGACGAGGACACCGCCCAGCAGGAAGAGCGGGTAGAGCTTCGTCGCCGTCCCGAGGCCGAGGCAGACCCCGGTGAGCAGCGGCCGTCCGCGCGCCCACGCCCACAGCGCCCCGGCGACGCACAGCACCGCGAGCAGGTCCCAGTTGACGATCCCGGTGAGCGCGAGCGCCGGAGAGAGCGCGAAGGCGGCGGCATCCCAGGGTCGTCGCCGGTTCGTGCCCGCGAGCAACCAGCTCGCGAGCAGCGCCGCGCCCGCGAACCCCACGACGTTGACCGCCACCCACACCTGGATCTCGTGGGACATGCCGGGCAGGCCCCACAGCTTCTCGGTCGGCTGGCTCGCCCGGTCGTCGTCGGGGTGGACGATCCAGTGGGTGACGTACGACGCCGCCCAGGCGTAGTAGGAGATGCCGACCGGATACTCCATCACCTGCGGGTAGCGCTCCCGCACGTCCGGGTCCTGGCTGTAGGGCCACTCCTGCTCGGCGAATCCGCGCAGCGTGTAGAGGTAGGGCAGGTCGGAGTAGCACAGGTGGGTGTAGCGCTCACCCGCGTCGCTCCAGGTGTCGTCGTAGCACGCCTTCTTCTGCACCAGGCCGACCGCGAACGTCAGCGAGGTGAGGAAGACCAGGATCGCGGCCGCCGAGAACCAGCGTCGCCGGCCCCAGGCGTGCCTGCCCAGCGGCCCCCCGATGGACTCCGAGAGAGCGGTGACGACCCCGTCCTCGCGGCTCGGCGCGAGGACGGGGCCGTCGTCGGGGATGTCAGTCACCGGTCGTCGTCAGCCGCGCCTTGGGCTGGTCGGCGTTCGGGTTCGTTCCCGTACCGCCGCCACCACTGGTGCCGCCGCCGTCCTCGTTGCAGACTGGCCACGGCGAACACTTCGGAGCCGGCTCCGAGGACGACTTGGAGGGCTGGGGCTGGCTCGGCTCGGTGGTCGGCGGCGCCGGAGGCGCCGAGGACGTGTGCGGCGTCGGCGGCGTCTTCGGCGGCTGGTGGGTCTTGTGCGGCTTCGGCTTCTGCGTCTTCTTCGGCGGCGGCGGGGTGTAGGTCGGCATCGGCGCGTGACCCGTGCTGGGCGCCTCGCCGTCGACCCACGCCGGCGGCGGGAAGGTCTCGCTGTCCGCGCCGTCCAGGGCGCGCTCCATCACCGCGGTCCAGGTCCGGGCCGGGTAGTCCGCCCCGAAGTACGACGGCAGCCAGCCGTCGAGCTGGTCGTCACCGTCACCGCGGACGTACATCACCGCAGTCACCAGCTGTGGCGTGTAGCCGACGAACCAGGACGACGAGACGTAGGACCCGCCCTGCGCGTTCTCCTTGGTGGCCGTGCCGGTCTTGCCGGCGGCCGGGCGGCCGAGCGCGAGCGCGGCCTGGCCGGTGCCGTGCTGGACGGTCTGCTGGAGCGCGTAGGAGACGTCGTCGGCGACGTCCTCGGACATCACCCGCTCGCTGTTGTCCGACGGCTTGTACTTGTAGAGGACGGTGCCGTTGCGGTCGGTGACCTTCTGCACGATGTGGACGTTGGCGCGCACGCCCCCGTTGTCGATCGTCGCGTAGGCGTTGGCGAGGTTAATCGGGCTGATCTTGGAGTTGCCCAGGGTCAGCAGGAAGTTGTCGGGCCTGAAGTCGGCGCTGGAGGTGGCGGGCATGCCCGGGTAGGCCTTGTCCGCCTTCGCCGGCGGGATCCCGGCCGCGCGCGCCATGTCGTAGACGTCCTTCGCGCCATGGGGAAGCGACGCCGACATGTCGACGTAGGCGGTGTTGATGGACTGCTCGAGCGCGGTGAGAGCGCTGACCCGCCCATAGTCATGGCCGTCGTAGTCGCCCGCGGCCTCCCCCTCGTTGTGGACCGTCACACCCGAGAACTCCTTCGGGCTGTTGCCGTCGAAGGTGTCCTTGAGCGAGTAGCCCGCCGTGAGGCCGGCCGCGAGGGTGAACGGCTTCATCGTCGAGCCGACCATGCCACCGTCGGTGGCCGCCCAGTTCAGCTGTGAGCGGAGGAAGTCCTGGCCGCCGTAGAAGCCCTTGAGCTCACCAGTGCCGGGCTGGACGGAGGCGACGCCGACGTGGAGCTTCTTATCGCTGAAGCCGTCGGGCTCGGCCTCCTTGACCCCCTGCTCGGCGGCGTTCATCGCCTGCCGGGTCAGCGTCGTCTTCACCCGCAGGCCGCCGCCCTCGATCTGATCGGGGGTGAACCCGAGCTTGAGCAGCTCGCTCTTGACCATGGTCAGCGCGTGGCCCATCTGGCCGCCGTACGTGTTCGTCGCCTTGGGCTTCGGGAACGCGGGGAGGTGCTTCTCGGCCCAGTCCGCCTTCTGGGCGGTGACGTCGCCGGCCTTCGCCATGCCCGAGAGGACGTAGTCGTAGCGCTCCTTGAGCGCGGCCTTGGCGTCCGCTCCGTTGGCCGGGTCGAGGCCGTAGGGGTTGTTGAGGACCGAGGCCAGGACGGCGGCCTGGCGGAGGTTCAGGTCCTTCGCGTCGATGCCGAAGTAGGCCTGCGAGGCGGCCTGGATGCCGTATGCGCCACGACCGAAGTAGATCGTGTTGAGGTAGCCCTCGAGGATCTGCTCCTTGCTGTATTGCCGCTTGATCTTGAGCGAGAGGATCGCTTCCTTGATCTTGCGCTTGTAGGAGCGCTCCTGGTTGAGGTAGAGGATCTTGACGTACTGCTGGGTGATCGTCGACGCACCCTGGGTCGCATTGCCGCGCGCGTTGGAGAACGCCGCGCGGATGATGCCCTTGGGGTCGATGCCGTTGTTGGTCCAGAAGGTCCGGTCCTCGGCCGCGACGACCGCCGCCTTGACGTTGTCGGGCATCGCGTCATAGCTCAGCGAGTTCCGGTTCTGGTTGTCGGCGACGAGCCGGCCGACCTGGTGCTTGCCATCGGCGTAGTAGACGAACGTGGTCTCCTTCTTGAAGGCCTCGTTCGGACTCGGGATGTCCGTCGTCTTGTAGAGGACGACGGCCGCGACGACCAGGATCAGGACGAACGCCAGGAACGCGGAGAGGAACCAGCGCCCGATCCGCCAGGCACGCTGCTTCTTCGACAGCGGCTTCCCAGCCGGCGCCTTCGTTCCGCTGCCACGGCGAGCACCGCCGGAGCCGCTGGACCTACGTGGACCGGACTTCGCGCCGCTCTTGGAGCCGGCCCGAGTCGTGCCGGTCGTGCGGCTCGTCCGGGCGGAGTTGCCGGACGAGTTCGTCGCACGGCGCTTGCCGTTGCTGGGCTGATCACTCACGAGCGAACAGGGTACGCACCGCCTCAAGGCAGGCCGATTCCTCGGACGCGCGGAGACACGCGGAGACCGAGACCGCCCTGTTTGGTGAGCAGGCTGTCCTCTGCGGTGGCGTCTCCCACCTCGTC
>NZ_JBFPJR010000022.1:0-68328 GCF_040838215.1 Nocardioides eburneus
CGCGACTTCCCGGTCGAGCGGATGATGCGCGACGCGAAGATCACGCAGATCTATGAGGGCACCAACCAGATCCAGCGCCTCGTGGTCGCCCGCTCGCTGCTGGGATAGGGGACCGGCGACGCGACCCGAGTAGCCTGCGGGCGTGGCCAAGGTCGAGGGAGCCCCGGCTTTCACCCTGAACCAGCTGGCGGCGTTCGTCGCCGTCGCCGACGCGGGGACGATCGCCGGTGCGGCGGAGGAGCTCCACATCTCGGCCTCGGCGGTCTCGGCCTCGCTCAGCGAGCTCGAGCGTGCCCTGCGGGCCCAGCTCGTCCACCGGCTGCGGGCGAAGGGCATCCGGCTCACCCCGACCGGCGAGCTGCTGCTCCCGCGCGCCCGCCTGCTGCTCCACCAGGCCTCGGAGCTCGAGGCGGACGCGCGTGGCACGGAGGCCGGGGTCACGGGCGTCGTCCGGGTGGGGTGCCCGCCGTGGTTCGCTCCGACCGTCCTGCCGGGACTGATGGCCGGCTTCGCCGAACGTCATCCGGACGCCCGGCTCGACGTCTCCGAGGCCACCCAGGACCAGTTGGTCGCGGCGCTCGCGGCCGGGACCCTCGACCTGGCGATCATGTATGACCTCGACCTGGCACCCACCTGGCAGCGAGCGACGTTCGCCCACCTAAGGCCGATGGTGGTCCTGCCTGCCGACCACCGGCTCGCGACGGACGACGACGGCGGGCTCGACCTGGCCGACCTGGCCGACGACCCGATGGTGCTCCTCGACGCGGCCCCGAGCGCCAACCACGCCTACGACTGCTGCCGCCGGGCCGGCTTCGCCCCGAAGGTCGCCTACCGCGCGCGCACCTATGAGACCGCTCGGTCGTTCGTCGGCCGGGGTCTCGGCTGGACGCTGCTCGTCTCCCGCGCGATCGCGCCGGTGAGCTATGAGGGGCGACCGTTGGCGCGACGGGAGATCGCGACGCCGGCGCTCGACGAGGTCGGCGTCTGCGTGGCCTGGCACCCCGACGCGCTGCTGACCCGCGCCGCCCGCACGTTCATCGCGCACGTGCTCCGCCACGGTGGCGAGCTGCTCAGCGGCCTGCATCCCCAGGAAAGCTGAGGTAGGTCCACCAAAACCTGCGCTTTTCATGAGGTTGTGGTCGGCGTCACGCTAGGGATCGTGACCGTCGTCACCTCACGAAAGGCCCCCCGTTGAGCGTCTCCGTCCCGTCCGCCCCGTCGGCGCGCGCCAGCGCCCGGCGCGCGGTGCTGTGCAGCTTCGTCGGCACCGCGATCGAGTGGTACGACTTCTTCATCTACGGCACCGCCGCGGCGCTCGCCCTCGGCCCGCTGTTCTTCCCGAGCTCGTCGAGTGCTGCCGGCACGCTGCTCGCGTTCGCGACGTACGCCATCGGCTTCGCGGCCCGCCCCATCGGCGGGATCGTGATGGGGCACTTCGGTGACCGGATCGGGCGCAAGTCGATGCTCATCGTCTCGATGCTCCTCATGGGCCTCTCCACGGTCGCGGTCGGCTGCCTGCCGACGTACGCCGCCATCGGCGCCTGGGCGCCGCTGCTCCTCGTCGCGTGCCGCTTCGTCCAGGGGCTCGGTGTCGGCGGCGAGTGGGGCGGCGCGGTCCTGATGGCGACCGAGTACGCCCCGAAGGGGAAGCGCGGCCTGTACGGCGTCGCCCCGCAGCTCGGCGTCCCGGTCGGCGTCCTCGTCGCCAACGTGACCTTCCTGGTCATCACCCGGGCGACGAGCGACGCGCAGTTCCTCTCCTGGGGCTGGCGACTGCCGTTCCTGCTCAGCTTCGTCCTGGTCGGGATCGCGTTCTGGATCCGCCTCGGCGTCATGGAGAGCCCGGAGTTCCGCGCGGTCGCTGCGAAGCACGAGGTCCGCACCGTGCCGATCGTGGAGGTGCTCACCACCGGGTGGCACAAGGTGCTCCTGGCGGCCGGGTCGTTCATCGCCACGAACGGCGTCGCCAACGTCTTCATGGTGTTCCTGCTGTCGTACGGCACCGGCACGCTCGGCCACAGCCGCGACACGATGCTCTTCCTGCTGATCGCCTCCGTCCCCGCCTGGATGCTCGGGATGGCGCTCTCCGCGCACTACTCCGACCGGCTCGGCCGTCGGACGGTGTACGTCGGGGCCGCGGTCGGCCTGCTGGTCGTCTCGGCCGTCTTCTTCCTGATGATCGACACCGGCTCCATCCCGGTGATGGTGGTCGCGGAGGAGCTGATGGCGTTCTTCCTCGGCCTCACCGTCGGCCCGCAGTCGGCGGTCTTCGCCGAGCTCTTCCCGGCCGCGATCCGCTTCAGCGGCGCCTCGCTGGCCTACCAGGTCGGTGCGATCCTCGGCGGCGGCCTCGCCCCCATCATCGCCACCGCGCTCTTCGACCGCTTCCATAACAGCGCCTCGGTCACCGGCTACTGCGTCGCCGCCAGCGTCGTCAGCCTGCTGTGCAGCGCCGTCCTCCTCCGTCGCGACCACGTGGCGGCGGAGGAGCCCGCGCAGACCGAGACCGTCGTCCCGTCCCCTCTCGGTGGAGTCGCCTGATGAGCACCTACTACCAGCCCCGCCGCTATGCCCCGTCGGTCCTCGACTCGACGCCCGAGGGCAGCTCGCTCCCCGTCGTCGTGGTCGGTGCCGGCCCGGTCGGCCTCGCCGTTGCGCTCGGCCTCGCCACCCGCGGCCTCGAGGTGACCGTCCTCGAGGCCGACACCGCGGTCTCCTTCGGCAGCCGCGCGATCTGCATCTCCCGCCACAGCCTCGAGGTCGCGGACCGGCTCGGCTTCGGCGAGGCGCTGACGCGCCGGGCCCTGCCCTGGGTCGGCGGCCGCAGCTTCTACGGTGACCGCGAGGTGCTGCGGTTCCAGATGCCGCACGACGCCCACGCCGTACGCCCGCCGATGGTCAACGTCTCCCAGTCCGAGCTGGAGCAGATCATCGTCGACGCCGCCGAGGCCGACCCGCGCATCACGCTGCACTGGGGTGCGCCCGTCACCGGCCTGGAGTCGTACGACGATCAGGTGCTGCTCCACGTCGACACGGCCGCCGGCCCCCGCACGGTGCGGGCGGACTGGGTCGTCGCCGCCGACGGCGGCCGGTCGCCGCTGCGGGAGCTGGCCGGGCTGCGCCTGCAGGGGACGTCGTACGAGGGCCGCTACGTCATCGCCGATATCTGCTGGCAGTGCGACCTGCCGACCGAGCGGATGGTGTGGTTCGACCCACCGAGCAACCCCGGCTCGACCGTGATCATGCACCGCCAGCCCGACGACATCTGGCGGATCGACTACCAGCTCGCGCCCGAGGACGACGCGGAGGCGGAGACCACCGAGGAGGCCATCCGCGCCCGGATCACCAAGCACCTCGCCTGGCTCGCCGACACGGTGCCCGGCCACGACGCCGCGGCCGCCGCCGACTGGACCCTCGAGTGGCACGGGTTCTACAAGGCCCACGCGCTCGCGCTCGACGACTTCGTGCACGGCCGGCTGGTCTTCACCGGCGACGCCGCCCACCTGGTGCCGATCTTCGGCGTCCGGGGGCTCAACGGCGGGTTCGAGGACGCGGACACGCTCAGCTGGATCCTCGCGGCGGTCGTGGCCGGGGACGCCGGCCCGGAGCTGCTCGACGCCTATGCCCGCGAGCGACATGCTGGCTGGGAGCAGAACATCGCCAACGCAGGGAAGTCGACCCTCATCATGACCCCGGGATCGGACGGCTACCGCACCACGCGGGACGCGCTGCTCGGCCTCGCGGTCGATCACCCCGAGTTCCGGCACCTCATCGACCCGCGACAGAGCAGCGCCACCCACGCGCGCAGCTCGGTGCTGACCCTCGCGGCGGCGCGGGACGACGGACTCGTGCCCGGTGACCCGCTCGAGGACCGTGCGGTCCTGACGGCCGCCGGGAAGGAGTCGTCGCTGCACGACCTGCGCGGTGCCGGCTTCGGGGTGTACGCCGTCGCCCCGGTGCCCGCGGACCTGCCCGCGATCCACGCGATCCGGGACCGGCTCGCCGCCGCCCTTCCCCGCGAGCGCGTCACGACCGTGCTCCTCGGCGGGACCGCCGTGGCCGACGCCGGCGAGGTGCTCGTGACCGACGCCGAGGGCGCGGACGGCACCGCCGAGGCCTGGGGCACCGCCCCGGGCGAGGTCGTCGTCGTACGCCCGGACGGGCTCGTGCTCGCCCGGGGGCGGGTTGCGGCGCTCAGCGCCGCCGGCGACGAGCTGGCCGAGCGGCTCGCCGGCCGGGGCGAGCCGGTGGCCGGCGTACCCGTGCCGACCACGCTCACGCCCGAGCAGGACGCCCGCGAGCAGGTCTGGCTCGCGCTGTCCGACGCGCTCGACGCCACCGAGGACCGGCAGGACCTGCTGGCCCGGCTGGCCCTGGTGCTCGGGACCGAGGCGGGCCCCGAGCGCCTGCGCACCGTCCTGGCCGACCTCGTCGGGACCCGCTGAGAAGGAGAGAAGAGATGCCGTACTACCGCGCCGTCGGCAGCATCCCGCCGAAGCGGCACACCCAGCACCGTGCCCCGGACGGGACGCTGTACTTCGAGGAGCTCATGGGCGAGGAGGGGTTCTCCTCCGACTCCTCGCTGCTCTACCACGTCCACATCCCCTCGGCGATCGAGGAGTACCGCGTCTGGGAGATGCCCGACCAGACGCTGGTGCCCAACCACCCGCTGACGCCGCGCCACCTCGCCACCCACAAGCTGTTCGAGGAGGACGCGTCCGGCATCGACGCGGTCACCGGTCGGCGGCTGCTGCTCGGCAACGGCGACGTCCGGATCGCCTACGTCGTGGCCGACGCGGTCAGTCCCTACTATCGCAATGCGATCGGTGACGAGTGCCTCTACTTCGAGTCCGGCGAGGCCGACGTCGAGACCGTCTTCGGCGACCTCGCCGCGGGCGAGGGCGACTACGTGATCATCCCGCGGGCGACGACGTACCGGATCGTCCCGAAGGGGCGGGTGCGGATCTACGCGATCGAGGGCAACAGCCACATCGGCCCGGCGCGGCAGTACCTCTCCAAGCACGGCCAGCTGCTCGAACACGCGCCGTACTGCGAGCGCGACCTGCGCGTGCCCACGGACCCGAGGATCGTGGCGGAGGAGAACGTCGAGGTCTATCTCAAGCACCGTGGTCCGGGCGGGGTGGTGGGCACGGTCCACACGCTGCCGCACCACCCCTTCGACGTGGTCGGCTGGGACGGCTGCCTCTATCCCTACGCGTTCAACGTCCGGGACTTCATGCCGATCACCGGCAAGGTCCACCAGCCGCCGCCGGTCCACCAGGTCTTCGAGGGCTACAACTTCGTGATCTGCAACTTCGTGCCGCGCAAGGTGGACTACCACGAGCTGGCGATCCCGGTGCCGTACTACCACTCCAACGTCGACTCCGATGAGGTGATGTTCTACTGCGGCGGCGACTACGAGGCACGCAAGGGCTCGGGCATCGGCCAGGGCTCCATCTCGCTGCACCCGGGCGGCCACCCGCACGGTCCGCAGCCGGGCGCCTACGAGCGCGCGATCGGGGCGGAGTTCTTCGACGAGCTGGCCGTCATGGTCGACACCTTCCGGCCGCTCGAGCTCGGGGAGGCGGCCCGCGACGCGGACGACGGCATCTACGCCTACTCCTGGGCGCGGGGGGAGGGCCGGTGACGGCGCTGCCGCCGGCCGGCCTCTTCGCCGGGCTCTGCGACGACGCGGCGGTCTTCCCGCCCGGCAACCTGCCGCTCGAGCGGGCCGTCCCCGCGCACGTCCGGCACGGGCAGGCGGCGTACGCCGACGTGGTCGGGGCGTTCGTCCTGGCCGCGAAGGACCTCGGGGCGCTGAGCGCGCTCCTCGACGAGTCCGGCGCGCCGCTTCCGGTGGCCTCCTTGCCGCTCTCGCTGACCGTGCCGGTGACCGGCCTGGCGGCGGCGCTCGAGGCCGTGGCGGCGACCCCCGCCGTCCGGCTGGTCGGCGTCGAGGTCGCCGTGCCCGAGGGCGTGGCAGCAAAGGAGGTGACGCCCGTGCTCGAGGCGGTGCCGACCGATGTCGAGGTCTATGTCGAGATCCCGCGCGACGAGCGGCGTGACCCGCTGCTCGCGGCGCTGTCGGGCACGCGCTATGCCGCGAAGTTCCGCACCGGCGGGGTGCGCGCCGAGCTCTACCCGGACGAGAAGGAGCTGGCCGAGGCGGTCCTCGCCGCCGTGCGCGCCGGCGTGCCGTTCAAGGCCACCGCGGGGCTGCACCACGCCCTGCGCAACACCGACCCGGAGACCGGCTTCGAGCAGCACGGCTTCCTCAACCTGCTGACCGCTGTCGCGGCGGCGCGCGCCGGCGCGGACGTCGACCGGCTCGTCGCGTTGCTGGCCGAGCGCGACCCGGAGCGGGTCGCCGCCGGCGTACGCGCGCTCGGACCGGAGGTCCGGGAGACGTTCCGCTCGTTCGGCACCTGCTCGATCGCCGAGCCCGTCGACGAGCTCGTCGGCCTCGGCCTGCTCCCGCACGACCACACCACGGAAGGCATCTCGTGACCCGATTGTCCGTCCCGGAGGGCTCGCTCTTCGGTCTCGCCAACCTACCGTACGGCGTCTACTCGATCGCCGGGGGGCCGCGCCGGATCGCGACCCGGCTGGGTGACCACGTCGTCGACCTCGGACTGCTGCTGGGCACCGAGGGCGAGGACGCCGTCTTCGACGAGCCGACGCTGAACGGGTTCATGGCCCAGGGACACGCCCGCTGGGTGGCGGTCCGCACGCGGCTGCAGGAGGCCGTGGCGGGGGAGGTGCCCGACGACGCGGTGCATCCGCTGGCCGAGGTCGCGCTGCACCTGCCGTTCGAGGTGGCCGACTACGTCGACTTCTACGCCTCGGAGCACCATGCCTCGAACCTGGGGCGGCTCTTCCGGCCGGACAACCCGGACCCGCTGATGCCGAACTGGAAGCACCTGCCGGTGGGCTACCACGGGCGGTCCGCCTCGGTCGTGGTGTCGGGCACGGACATCGTGCGGCCGTCGGGGCAGCGGAAGGGGCCGCAGGATCCGGCGCCGGTGTTCGGCCCGTCGGTGCGGCTCGACATCGAGGCCGAGCTGGGCTTCGTGGTCGGGACGGGCAACGCGATGGGCGAGCCGATCCCGGTGGGCGAGGCGGAGCAGCACATCTTCGGAGCGGTGCTGTTCAACGACTGGTCCGCCCGGGACATCCAGGCCTGGGAGTACGTCCCGCTGGGTCCCAACCTCGGCAAGTCCTTCGCCTCGACCGTCTCCCCGTGGGTGGTGCCGCTGCTCGCGCTGGAGGCCGCCCGGGTGGCGACCCCGACACAGGAGCCGGCGGTGCTGCCCTACCTCGCGATGGAGGGTGGCCCGTGGGGCCTGGATATCGACCTCGAGGTCGAGTGGAACGGCGAGGTGGTCTCCCGTCCGCCGTACGCCGCGATGTATTGGTCCCCGGCCCAGATGCTGGCCCACCTGACCGTCAACGGTGCGCCGACCCGGACCGGTGACCTGTTCGCCTCGGGCACGATCTCGGGACCGGAGAAGGACCAGCGCGGCGCGTTCATCGAGCTCACCTGGGGCGGCGCGGAGCCGATCGTGGTGAAGGGCGAGGAGCGCACCTTCCTCCAGGACGGCGACGAGGTCGCGCTGCTCGCCAGCGCTCCCGGCGCGGACGGCTCTCGGATCGGCTTCGGCGAGGCCCGCGGGCGGATCGTCCCGGCGAGCTGAGGCCAGCGGCCGCACGCCCGCGGTAGTCCGGGACCTTCCGGTCGGTTACTCGATGGTAATCCGACCCGAAGGTCCCGGACTATCCCGGCGGTGGCGTCAGCGGATCGGCAGCGTGACGTCGGCGGAGTCCTGGTCGATCGCGCTGGTCCGCAGCGTGACCGCCAGGGTCCAGTCACCGGCGCGCGGGACGCTGACGACCCCCTGTCGGTGGCCGGGGCCCGCCTTCGCGAGGGTGACCGGCAGGGGTCCCAGAGCGCCGTCGGCGACCGTCGCGGAGAGCTGCTTGGGCTCGGCGGGCTCTCCGGACCTCCCGAAGACGTAGACGTGCAGCTCCATGGAGCGGTCGCCGTTCGGGATCGCGGAGACCTGGACCGTGTCGCCGAGGATGGTGAGGTTGGCATCGACGCTCGGGTGGTAGGCCGCGCTCGCCGGCTCGGTGGCCACGAGCGCACTGGTCACACCCAGGACGGCGACGACGCCGACGGCCTCGAGCGCGACGGTCCGACGCAGCCCGGACAGGTCGGCGTGCCGCCACACCAGCGCGCGCGAGGAGGCGGCGACCGCGAGGATCAGGACGACGACGACGAGTTTGACGATGAGCTCCCGCCCGTACGTCGTGTGCTGGAGCGCGCCCCAGGACCGGGTCTCCCGCCAGGCCTGATAGGCGCCGGTGGCCGCCAGCGCGACGACGGCGCCGAGGGCAAGCGCGGAGAACCGGCGGGCGACCGCCATCGCATCCTCGCCGCGGTGGCGTACGACGAGCGCGAGCAGCATCGCCAGGCCACCGAGCCAGACGCTCATCGCGACCACGTGCACGCCGTCGACGACCACGGCGAGCCAGCGCGGCGACGCTGCGGCCGCATGGCCGGCGAGCGCGAAGCAGACCGCCAGCGCGACGGTGAGCACCCCGGTCGCCGCCACCCGGGCCCCGGGCGAGAGCCGCGACCGGCCGAGCACGAGCAGGGCGCCGAGGAGCGCCAGCGCGATCCGTCCGAGCGTGGCGGCGCCGTAGGTCGTGCCGAGGACCTCGCGCAGCAGCGTCCCGTCGACGAGGTGACCGGCGCCGAGGTCGGCGTCGTACGGCCCCTTGAGGAGGAGGCAGACGACGGCGCCGATGCCCACGAGCCCGGCCCCGAGCAGGAGCAGGCGCCGCACGCCGCGGCCTTCGGCCCGCGGACGGCAGGCCACGAGGAAGAGCAACCCCCCGACGAGGAGCGCGGAGCCGGCGTACCCCAGCCACCGGCCGACACCGAGTCCGATGCCGACGCCGCGGTTGCTGCTCGTGGCCGGAGCGGTCGGCGCCTCCCCGGGCCTGCCGACGGAGAAGGTGAAGGCCCCGGACACCGGGTGGGAGTCGGCCGAGACGACCCGCCAGGAGACCAGGTAGGTGCCCTTCCTCGTCGCGTCACTGAGGCCGACCGCGGCGGTCGTGGTGCGGTCGCCGTCGTGGTCGACGGCGCCGTCGTCGACGCGCCGGCCGTCCGGACCGATGACCTGGAGCGAGGTCGGCAGCAGGGTGACCGGCTCGTCGAATCGGAGGACGACCGTCGCCGGGGCGTGCTGCACCACGGCGCCGGACCCGGGCGAGCTCTCCTCGAGCACGGCGTGCGCCTCCGCCGGCCCGGCGACGAGGACGAGCCCGGCGGCGAGCGCCGTGGCGGCCGCGATCCGCGCCCAGCGAGCAGGCCAGCAGCGGCTCGCGCCGGGCGCGAGGGGACGGACGATCCGGGCGTACGCGGTGGCCGCGCTGCGGCTGACGACCCGCAGCCGCCGCTCGACCTCGTGCGGACGCCGCCAGGCGAGCAGGAGGCCGGTGCGCGCGGGGTCGCGCGGCTGCCGCGCGGCGACCAGGCACAGCAGCAGGAAACCCACGAGCAGACCGGTGTGGCGCAGCTCGTGGCCGACGCTGACCACCCGGTGATCGACGTCGTGGACCGACGCCACCACCATGAGCAGGGTGGCGACCCCGAGCACCGGGAGGTAGGGCCGGGAGAACCGCGGCCGGAACGCCGCACACAGCAGCGCCACGCAGACCGCCACCGTGAGGGCGACCGCCTCGTGGCCCTCGTGCGCGGCATGGCCGGAGGCCATCGCGTGCGCGAGGGCGTGGGCCGTCCCGTGGCCGGCGTCGTCGTCGCCCCGCACGAAGTAGTAGAGCGTCGTCGCGAGCTCCACCACCCCGGCGAGCCCCACGGCCCACTGGAGGCTGCGGTCGATCACCCGCCGGCGTCGGCCGGCCCGTCGTACGACGCGCGGGGCGAGGTCCGGCACCGTCGTGGCCGGGATCGCGGCCCGGGCCACCACGTCGCCGACCCGGTCGAGGGTGCGCTCGAACGCGGCACACTCGTCGCACTCGGCGACGTGCACGCGTACGCCGGGTGCCAGCGCCGGCCCCTCGCCGTCGTACCAGGCCGAGAGCGCCTCACGAGCTTCAGAACACGTCACGGTCCAGTAGTCGCCGCGGAAAGTCGTCTGGTTCCCGGCGGAACCGAAACGACCCCTCGGGGCGACCTTGTGGACGTGAACAGCAACCGCATCGCCCGACTCGTCCCCGCCGCCGCGCTCGCCGCCGGCGCCGTCCTGCTCGCCGCCGGCCCGGCGTCCGCGCACGTGACGGTGAACCCGAACGAGGTGCCCGGAGGGGGCTACAGCAAGCTGACCTTCCGGGTCCCCACCGAGTCCGACACGGCATCGACGACGAAGCTGCAGGTCTACTTCCCCGCGGACTCGGGTCTCCAGTCCGTGTCGGTCAAGCCGCACCCGGGGTGGAGCGCCAAGGTCGCGAAGAAGGGCGACACCGTCACCCGGATCACCTGGACGCCGGACGCGAAGGCGGATGCGATCAAGCCCGGGGAGTTCGACGAGTTCGACGTCTCCGTCGGCCCGCTCCCGAAGACGGGCACGCTCACCTTCAAGGCGCTGCAGACCTACTCCGACGGGTCGGTCGTGCGATGGATCGAGGTGCCCAAGTCCGGTCAGGCCGAGCCCGAGCACCCCGCGCCGGTGCTGACCGTCGTCCCCAGCGACCAGGCCACGCCCACGGCCGGAGGGACCGCCACCTCCGCGGACAGCGAGGATGCCGACGCCGCCAAGGCCGACGACGACGGTGGCTCGACCACCGGCCCGTGGATCCTGTCGATCATCGCCGTCGTGCTCGGCGGCGGCGCGCTCGCGAACTCCTTCCGCAAGCGCGCCTGACGGCTCGACGTAGGAGCCGCTACGCGGTCCCGGCCCGGCGCGGGCCCTCGTCGGCGACCAGGCCGGCGAGGGTCTCGCGCGCCCGGGCGACCCGGGAGCGGATGGTGCCGACGGGGCAGCCGCACGCGTCCGCCGCGTCGGCGTAGGACCAGCCGAGCAGCTGGGTGAGCACGAACGCCGTACGACGGTCCGCGTCGAGCGCGTCGAGGAGCTGCTCGAGCGCCACCTGCCCCTGATGGTCGGGGGCAGGCTCGAGCGTCGGCACCGGCTCACGCCGGCGCCGCTGCCGGGCGGCGATGTCGTCGGCGACGACCCGCCGGACGATGGTGAAGAGCCAGGCGCGGGCCGGCGCGTCGCCGCGATAGCGGCGCAGCGACCGCAGCGCCCGGGCGTACACCTCCTGGGCGAGGTCGTCGGCGCGGTCGAGGTCGCCGAGGTGGGCGCACAGCCGCCACACATCGGCCTGGGTGGCGCGGACGAAGGCCGTCAGGTCGTGCTCCGCGCCGGTGTCGCGTGCGGTGCAGGCGAGCCGCGTCCATTCATCCACGGACGTGGACTGTAGGCGACGCCGCGAACTTCCCGGGAACCAGGAGCACCTCCGGGCCGACCTGACACATGACCATCCCCGAGCACAGGAGACCTCGTGCCCCGTCGCGCCCCGTCCGCAGCCTCGTTCGTCCTCACGGCCGTCCTCGTCGCCGTCGCCGTGGTCGGGCTCCCGCTGCCGTCGTACGCCGGCGCCTTCTCGACCTACGTCACGACCGTCACGAAGGTGGCTCCGGCCGCACCCGGCGTGACCGCGAAGGCGGCCCGCGACGGCGAGTCGATCACGGTGCGCAACACCTCGGCGACGCCGCTGGTGGTGGACGGCTACCAGGGCGAGGCCTACCTCAAGATCACCGCGCACGGGGTGTGGCAGAACCAGCTCTCGCCGGCGGTCTACCTCAACAAGGAGCAGACCATCGGCAACATCCCGCCCTCCGCGGACGCGAAGAAGCCGCCGCAGTGGAAGAAGATCGCGGACGACAACGCCGCGACCTGGCACGACCACCGCATCCACTGGATGGGCAACGTCGAGCCGCCGGCCGTGCAGAAGGACCCTGACCACGAGCACCTGATCAGCAACTGGAAGATCCCGACCGCACTCCTCACGTCGAACGGCCACCAGCGCAGCGGGCACATCGACGGGACGCTGGTCTACATGCCCGCGACCAAGCACCTCGGCGCCTGGATCACCGGCGGCGTCATCGCGCTCGCGGTCGTCGTCCTCGTCGGCATCAACCTGGTCTACCGCCGGAGGCGGTCACGCCGACTGGCCTAGTGCCGCGTCGCCCCGCCCGAGCCCGGCCCGAGCGTGGCGGGCGCGTCACCCGGCGACCCCGCGGCGGCCTATGCCCGTCGCGGTGACCGCTATGGCGCCCTCTCGCACGGCCCTTCCACCCACGGAAAACTCCATCGACCGACCATCAGGTTCCCTGCTGTCATCGCGGCATGGCGTACGACTTCCCCGAATCGCTCACGTTGACGAGGCAGGGACACATCGCGGTCCTGACGCTGAGCCGGGTCGCGAAGCGCAACGCGCTCGACGGTCCGACCGTCCATGCCCTCGGCCGCTTCTTCGAGGAGCCGCCCGAGTGGGCCCGTGCCGCGGTGATCGCCGCCGACGGCGACCACTTCTCCGCGGGGCTCGATCTCAGCGAGCTGGTCGAGCGGGACGCCATGGGCGGCGTGCTGCACTCGCGCGGCTGGCACCGGATGTTCACCGCGATCGAGTACGGCACCCTGCCGGTCGTCTCCGCGCTCAAGGGCGCCGTGGTCGGCGCCGGCCTCGAGCTCGCCGCGACGACCCACATCCGGGTCGCGGAGCGGTCGACGTTCTTCGCCCTGCCCGAGGGCCAGCGCGGGATCTTCGTCGGGGGTGGCGCCGCGGTCCGGGTCGCGCGCCTCATCGGAGTCTCGCGGATGACCGACCTGATGCTCACCGGCCGGGTCCTCTCGGCGGAGGAGGGTGAGCGGCTCGGCCTCGCGCACTATCTCGTCGAGGACGGCGAGGGACTCGCGAAGGCGGTCGCCCTCGCCGAGCGGATCGCCGAGAACTCGCCCGTCTCCAACTACGCCGTCCTCCACGCGCTGCCGCGGATCGCCGAGGCCGACCCCGAGACGGGGCTGATGATGGAGTCGCTGATGGCCGGGGTCGCCCAGAGCAGCGCCGAGGCGAAGGAGCGCCTGGCTGCCTTCCTCGACGGACGCGCCGCGAAGGTCCGTCCGCCGGTCGTGGCGGGAGGCGAGGGCCGATGACCACGCACACCACCGCCGCGATGCGCGAGCCGGAGCTGCTCTACGAGCCCTCGCCGCAGATGTACGACGGCGCCCGGGTGTGGCGCTACCTCGACTGGCTCCGGGAGCACCGTGGCGTCGACCTCGCGGGGTGGGACGAGCTCTACGCCTGGTCGGTCGAGCACCTGGAGGACTTCTGGGGCTCGCTGTGGGATTACTTCGGAATCATCAGCCATGCCGAGGACGGCTACACCCGGGTGCTGTCGGAGCGGACGATGCCCGGCGCCCGCTGGTTCGAGGGCGCGCTGGTCAACTACGCCGAGCACGCGCTGCGCCACGCCGACACCCGGCCGGACGACTCGGCGGTCGTCGCCTACTCCCAGACCCGGGACACGATCGAGCTCACCTTCGCGCAGCTGGCCGACGACGTACGCCGGGCGCGGGCCGGTCTCCAGCGGCTCGGCGTCGCCCGGGGCGACCGGGTGGCGGCGTACCTCCCCAACATCCCGGAGACCCTGGTCGCCTACCTCGCCACCGCCAGCCTCGGGGCGGTCTGGTCGAGCTGTGCGCCGGAGTTCGGGGCGCGCAGCGTGGTGGATCGGTTCGGTCAGATCGAGCCGAAGGTGCTGCTCGCGGTCGCGGGCTACACCTTCGGAGCGAAGGAGGTCGACAAGCGTGCCGACGTGGCCGCGGTCCGGGCCGGGCTGCCGACCGTCGAGCACGTCGTCCACGTGCCGTACGGCCCGCTCGACCTCGACCTCGACGAGGAGGTCGTGACGTGGCGCGACCTGACCGCGGAGACGGACGCGCCGATGGCCTACGAGCCGGTGCCGTTCGACCACCCGCTCACGATCCTCTACTCCTCCGGGACGACGGGGCTGCCGAAGGCGATCGTGCACGGTCACGGCGGGCTCATGCTGGAGCACCTCAAGTGCCAGACGTTCCACTGGGATCTCGGGCCGGGCGACCGGCTGCTGTGGTTCAGCACCACCGCGTGGATGCTGTGGACCGCGCTGGTCTCGGGGCTCGTCACGGGCGCCTCGATCGTGCTCACCGACGGCAACCCGCTCTACCCCGACCTGCGCGCCCAATGGCGGATGGCGGCGGAGTCGGGCGCGGCCAAGATGGGCGCCAACCCGGCGTTCCTGATGGCGTGCCGCAAGGAGGGCGTGCGTCCGGACGAGGAGTTCGACCTCTCGAGGCTGCGTCAGATCGGCGTCGCCGGCAGCCCGCTGCCTCCGGAGGGGGCGCGCTGGCTGGCGGAGCAGTTCGGCAACCGGGTGCTCGTCAACAACGGCGTGGGCGGCACGGACGTGTGCACCGGGATCGTGCACGGCTCGCCGCTCCAGCCGGTCTGGGCCGGTGAGATGTCGGGCCCGACGCTCGGCGTCGACGTGAAGGCGTACGACGAGGACGGTCACCCGGTCACCGGCGTCCTGGGCGAGCTCGTGATCCGGACGCCGATGCCCTCGATGCCGGTCGCCTTCTGGGGTGACCCCGACGGGCGGCGGCTGCGGGCGGCGTACTTCGACACCTACCCGGGGGTGTTCCGCTTCGGCGACTGGTGCCGCTTCTCCGAGGTGGGCTCGTGCCTGGTGACCGGCCGCTCAGACGCGACCCTCAACCGAGGCGGCGTGCGGCTCGGGACGGCGGAGTACTACCGCGTCCTGCAGGACCTGCCCGAGGTCACCGACAGCGTGGTCGTGCACCTCGAGGACCCCGCGGGCGGCCTCGGTGAGCTGCTGCTCTTCGTCGTCCCGGCCGACGGCGTACACGTCGACGACGCGCTGCGGGCGAAGCTCGCCGCCACCGTGCGGGGTGCGCTCTCGCCGCGACACGTGCCGGATCGGATCATCGAGGTCCCGGCGGTGCCCTACAGCCGGACCGGGAAGAAGCTCGAGGTCCCGGTGAAGAAGATCCTGCGCGGCGCGGACCCGACGTCGGTCGCCTCGCCCGGCGCGCTCGTCGACGCCGGCGCCCTGGATGCCTACGTCGACTTCGCGCGCTCCCTCGGGGGCGACTCGTGAGCGAGGGCGTGCCGGTGACCCGGGCCGCGGTGATCGGCACCGGCGTGATCGGGGCCGGCTGGGCGGCACTGTTCCTCGCACGCGGCCTCGACGTCACCGCCTGGGACCCGGCGGTCGCGGCGGAGGAGAGGCTGCGCGGTGACGTCGCGGCCATGTGGCCGGTGCTGACCCGGCTGGGCCTCGCCGACGGCGCCTCACGGGACCGGCTCACCTTCGCGACGAGCGTCGCCGACGCGGTCGCGGAGGCCGACGTCGTCCAGGAGAGCGGGCCCGAGGTCCTGGAGCCCAAGCAGGCGCTCATCGCGGAGATCGACGCGGCCGCACCGGCGCACGCGGTGATCGCCAGCAGCTCCTCGGGCCAACTGCCTTCGGACCTGCAACGCACGTGCGGTCACCACCCCGAGCGGGTGCTGGTCGGTCATCCGTTCAGTCCGGCCCACCTGGTCCCGTTGGTGGAGGTGGTCCCCGGCCGTCGTACCGATCCTGACGTCGCCGACCGGGCGCTCGCGTTCTACCGCGCGCTCGGCAAGCGCCCGATCCTGGTGCGCCAGGAGCTCCCCGGCCACGTGACGAACCGGCTGCAGGTGGCGCTGTGGCGGGAGGCCTACGCCCTCGTGCAGCGGGGTGCGGCCACCGTCGCCGACATCGACGCGGCCATCGCGAACGGCCCCGGCCTGCGCTGGGCGCTCCTGGGGCCGTTGGTGAACCAGCATCTCGGCGGTGGCGCCGGAGGCATGGCCCACGTGCTGGAGCATCTCGGGCCGCCGGCCGAGGCGTGGATGAACGACCTGTCGCCGACGCCCCATCTCACGCCTGGTCTCGTCCGCAGGCTGGTCGACGGCGTCGACGAGGAGCTGGCCGGTGTCGACCAGGCCGCGCTCGTCGCCGCACGCGACGAGCTCCTGGTGGAGCTCCTCGAGCGGAAGCGGGAGCGCGGCCTGGGGTGAGCCGGGGCGGTCGAATGGGCCGGCGGTGTAGTCCGGGACGTTCGAGTCGGCTACTCGCGAGTAAAGCGACCGGAACGTCCCGGACTACTGTCAGGCGGTGACCTGCGCGGGCGCGGACTGGTTGGCGACCCGGTTCTCCGCGTCGATCATCCAGGCGAGCTGCTCGAGGCGGGCGAGGATGGTGTGGAGCAGGTCGGCGGTGGTCGGGTCCTCGGCGTCGACGTCGTCGTGGATGTCGCGCGCGGTCTTCGCGACGGTGTAGATCGCGGCGACGATCAGGTCGACGGTGGTGGCGGTGTCGACCTCGCGGGCCGGGAAGGGTGCGAGGCTGGTGTCCTCGGCGACGGTGGCCGAGCGGGCGTCCGGCGTGACGTAGACGGCGCGCATGCGCTCGGCGACCTCGTCGGTGAACTCACGCGCGGCGTCGACGACCTCGTCGAGCTGGAGGTGGAGGTCGCGGAAGTTGCGGCCGACGACGTTCCAGTGCGCCTGCTTGCCCTGCAGCGAGAGCTCGGTCAGGTCGACGAGGAGCTGCTGGAGGTGGCGGGCGAAGGTCTCGCTGGCGCGGAAGGCCGGGTGGGCGGTGTGGGTGGTGGTGCTCGCGGTCTGGGTCATCGCTGTCGTCCCCCTGATGGATCGGCGTTCGGTGAGACCCATCATCCCAAGTTTTCTTGAATCATTCCAGAAAAGTGAGCCTTACCTAAGCCGTCGAGCGGCCGGCCGGGCCCGGACATGACGGTGGCCCGGACGCTTTGAGGAGCGTCCGGGCCACCGCGGGGCGAGACCGCCGGTGCAGTTCCGACGTCCCAGACAGAAGGGCGGCGGTCCCGCGTTCAGGGGCCGATCAACCGGCCGGGGCGCCGGTCAGCCGGCGTTGCCACCGATGAAGTCGCCGGCGTAGTAGAGGCCGAGGCCGTACGAGCCGCCGTGCTCCTTGACGATGTCGGTCGTGGCGACGTAGGTCTCCGTGCGGGCCCAGTCGCGCTGGAGCTCGAGGAGGACCTGGATCCAGGTGACCGGGACGGCGCCGGCGTTGACCATCCGGGAGATGGCGTGCTCGTGGGCCGCCTTGCTGACACCGCCGGAGGCGTCGGTGACGACGTAGACCTCGTAGCCCTGGGCCAGCGCGGAGAGCGCCGGGAGGACGAGGCACACCTCGGTCCACAGGCCGGAGAGGACGATCTTCTTGCGGCCGGTGGCCTTGATCGCCTCGACGACGTTGGCGTCCTCCCACGTGTTCATCGTGGTGCGGTCGATCGGCTCCTGGTCGGGGAAGACCGCCTGCAGCGCGGGCAGCAGGTTGCCGGAGAAGGACTGCGCGGCCACGGTGGTCAGCACGGTCGGGACGTTGAACGCCTTGGCGGCCTTCGCCAGGCCGACGGTCGCGTTGACGATGGACTGGCGGTCGTCGCTGCCGACGCCGAAGAACATCTGCGGCTGGTGGTCGACGAACAGGAAGACGCTGTTGTCGGGGGTGATGAGGTCCTCGCTCGGGGCGGCCTTGACAGCGTCCAGGTTGAACTCGGTCATTTCTTCCTTCTTCTCTGTGTGGATTGCCCCGGTGGTCGGGGTTCCCGTCCCGGCTGCCGGAGCGGCCGAAACGGAGTCGGTGGGTGTGGTGGTGGCTGCGGCCGTCGGGGTGGCCCCTGGCGTGGCCGCGGGGGTGGTCGAGGCGGGGGCGGCGTGCTTGCCGCCGGTCGCCTCCGGGCTGCTCAGCAGAAGTCGTCGCCGAGTGCGCCGTAGTCGGAGACGGTCTCGCCACGAGAGGCGCGCCATGTGCTCTGCTCCTTGCTGTCTGCTGCGGCGTCCAGGAAGGCCCGCGCCTGCCGTACGCCGGTGGGCTCGCTGTGGTAGCCGCCGTACGCCTTCACGGGGCTCCAGTCGACGCTGATCTCGGGGAGAGGGACGGCCTGGCCGTCGTACTCGTCGTTGGCGTAGACGACCTTCCCGCCGGCCACCGTGACGGCGGCCTCGATGAAGGGGATGCGGTCGTCGGAGACGGCGAAGTAGTCCTCGGTGAGGATCGCCAGGTCGCCGTACTTGCCGACGCTGATCGTGCCCTTCTTGTCGGCCTCGCCGGTGAGCTTGGCGCCGCTGACGGTGTACATCTCGAGCGCGGTCTCGCGGTCGACGATGTTCTCCGGGCTGTAGAGCCGGTTGCCGCCGATGTCGGTGCCGGTGGTGAGCCAGTGGAGGGACAGCCAGGGGTTGTACGACGACACCCGGGTCGCGTCGGTGCCGGCACCGACCACGAGGCCGGCGTCGAGCAGCTTGGTCACCGGCGGCGCCCACTCGGTGGCGAGGTTGCCGTAGCGATCCTTGAAGACCTTGCCCTGGAAGTACATCCGGTTCTGGATCGCGACGTTGCCGCCGAGCGCCTTGACCCGGTCGATGCTCTGGTCGCTGATCGTCTCGGCGTGGTCGAAGAGCCACGGGACGCCCAGGGTGTCCTGGCCGAGGTCGCGGGCGATCTTCTCGAAGACGTCCAGGTTGTGGCGGATCGTCTCGTCGTAGGTCGCGTGCAGCCGGAAGCCCCAGCCGTGCTCGAGCAGCAGTCGGGCTGCCTCCTCGAGCTCACCGGCGGCGCGGTTGGTCAGCTGCGGGCGCGGCTCCGCGAAGTTCTCGAAGTCCGCGGGGCTCCAGGCGAGGTTCTCGCCGGCGCCGTTGGCGCGCAGCCACTCGTCGCCGTCGCCGGGGCTGACCATGCCGATCCAGCGCTTCAGGTCGTCGATCTCCTGGCCCGCGGTCTGCGGGAAGAGGTGGTAGGCGACCCGGACGCTGAGCTCGCCGCGGTCGGCGAGGGCCGTGATCGTGCCGTAGTCGTCGGGGAAGTCCTGGAAGCCGCCGGCGGCGTCGATCGCGCTCGTCAGTCCGAAGCGGTTGAGCTCGCGGAAGAAGTGCTTGGTCGACTCCTCCTTCTGCTCCTCACTCAGATGCGGGCCCTTGCCGAGCGTCGAGTAGAGCAGCGCGGCGCCGGGCGCGGCCAGCAGGAGGCCGGTCGGCTCCCCGCTGTGGTCGCGGACGATCTGGCCGCCGAGCGGGTTCGGCGTGTCCTTCGTGTAGCCCACCGCCCGCAGCGCCGCCTTGTTGAGGAGCGCCGACTGGTAGAGGTGGAGGACGAAGACCGGCGTGTTCGGCGCGGCGTCGTTGAGCTCCTTGAGGGTCGGCAGCCGCTTCTCGGCGAACTGCTCGGCCGTCCAGCCTCCGACGACCCGGACCCACTGGCCCTCCGGCGTACGAGCGGCCTGCTCGCGGAGCATCTGCAGCGCGTGCTTCAGGCTGCGTACGCCGTCCCAGCGGAGCTCCAGCAGGTAGTTGTTGCCGCCGCGGATGACGTGGGTGTGAGAGTCGTTGAGGCCCGGGATGATCCGCTTGCCGAGCGCGTCGATGATGCGCGTGCGGTGACCGATGTGCGACGCGACGGTCGCGTCGTCACCGACGGCCACGAAGACGCCGTCCTTGATGGCGGCGGCGGTGGCGGTGGGGTTGTCCCGGTCGCCGGTGTAGATCTTGCCGTTACGGACCACGAGGTCCGCCGGCGTCGTTGCCCCGTCGTGAGGCTGTACGCCCCCGACGGGCATGGTCGGTGTGGCCATGTCGACTCCTGTGAGAGAGAGATTCGGCCGGTGCTCGGTCGAGCACCTTCACTCACGAATCTACGGACGCGGGATCAATAACTCCAACACATGAGATAGTGGGTTATGATCGCTAAGACAGATCGCTGAGGAGGGCCCATGGAGATCAGACATCTGCGCTATTTCGTGGCGGTCGCGGAGCTGCAGAACTTCACCCGTGCCGCGGAGCGGAGCTTCGTCGCACAGTCGGCGCTGAGCCAGCAGATCGGCCGGCTCGAGCGCGAGATCGGCGCCCCCTTGTTCGTGCGCGGGGCGCGCAAGGTCGAGCTGACGCCCGCCGGCGAGCTGCTGCTGCCGCATGCGCACCGGATCATCGCCGACGAGGCGCAGGCGCGTGCCGAGCTGCGGTCCTACCTCGGCCTGGAGAAGGGCCGGCTGCGCGTGGGGCTGATCCAGACCGCGATCAGCGCGGTCGACGTGGTCGGGCCGATCGGCGCCTTCCATGACCGGCACCCCGGGGTCGACATCCACATCACCAACCAGACCTCGACCGAGATGGTCGAGGCGGTGCGCGCCGGTGCGCTCGACCTTGCGGTCGTGGGCATGGCTCCGAAGGAGGTGCCCGAGGGGCTGGAGCATCGGCTGCTCGCCGTCGACCCTCTGGTCGGCGTCGCCTGCGAGAAGGTCGCCAGTGGCCTGGTCGGTCCGATCGCCCTACCCGAGCTGATCGCCCGCGGCCGGCTCATCCACTTCGCCCGCGGCACAGGGCTGCGTCGGCACGTCGACGAGGCGCTCCACCGGGTCGGTCTCGAGGCGCTGTCGTCCTTCGAGCTCGCCCAGGCCAGCGACATCCTGCGGTTCGCCGCCCTCGGGCTCGGCGTGACGGTCGTTCCGCAGACGCTGGCGGAGTATGGCCGGACCATGCTGCCCGATCTCGAGATCCCCTATGCGGTCTTCGGGCTCAGGGATCCGGACGCGGTGCATCCCGTGACGGTGGTCTACGACCCCCAGCGCATCCCGGCTTCGGGACGCGCCTTCCTGGAGATTCTGGAGGAGTTCGTTCCTCATAAGCGAAAGTGATCGTCCCGAGCCCTTTGTTGTGTTGGGCAGATCGCTGGCGGTGGCTCAGACTGGAGGCGTCACCGTGAGTGCGTCATGAAGGGAGGCCCGCCATGGAGGTCGGGCATGGTGTCGGGGTGGATCTCGGGCTGCTGGTGCTGCGGCTCGTGCTGGGCGGCTTCGTCGCCGCCCACGGGATCCAGAAGCTCACCTACTGGTGGGGTGGAACCGGCCTGGCCGGATCGACGGCGGAGTTCCGCGCCGACGGCTTCATGGGCGGTGTCTGGACGGCCCTGCTCGCCGGCCTCACCCAGGTCGGCGCCGGCGCCCTGCTGGTGCTCGGGCTGCTGACGCCGGCCGCCGCAGCGGGCATCATCGGCGTCATGACGGTGGCCACGACGGTGAAGGTCCGCGTGGGCTTCTGGTCCCAGGACGGCGGGTTCGAGTATCCGCTCTTCCTCGCGCTCCTCGGCGTCGGCCTGTCGTGGACGGGCCCGGGCGGCTGGTCGCTCGACCGCGTCGTCGGCCTCACCGGCTACCTCGCAGACCACGACGTCGCCACCTGGGTCTCCCTCGCCGCGACTGTCCTCGGCATCGGCGCCGCGCTGCTGCTCCGCGTCGTCCTGCACCGTGACGAGCTCGAGCAGCATCCTGTCCCGACCACCGGAGGTGTGGCATGACCGTCAACGAACACGTCGTCGAAGCCTGGCGGGTCGTCGCCCCGCCCAAGGACAACCCGCACGGGCCGCTTCCGCCGCTGCTGCTGCTCATGACGGTGGTGACCGGACTGGTCGACGCCTTCAGCTACCTGTCCCTCGGCCACGTCCTCGTCGCCAACATGACCGGCAACGTGGTCTTCCTCGGCTTCGCCGTCGGCGGCGCTCCCGGCTTCGTCTGGTGGGCCTCGCTGCTCGCGATCGGGACCTTCCTGGTCGGCGCTTTCCTCGGCGGCCGGCTCAACGAGGTGGTCGGGCACCACCGCGGTCGCCACCTGTGCCTCTCGGCCATCGTCGAGACCGTGCTCGTCCTGCTCAGCCTGGTGGTCACGGTGTTCACCGACCCGCGTTCGGACGGCGTCTACCACGGCGGCGTACTCCTGCTCCTGATCGCGCTGCTCGGCATCGCGCTCGGCCTGCAGAACGCCACCGCGAGGGCGCTCGCCGTGCCCGACCTGACGACGACGGTGCTCACGCTCACGATCACCGGCATCGCGGCCGACAGCCATGCGGCCGGTGGCCAGAGCAGCAAGCTCGGTCGGCGGTTGGTGCCGATCGCCACGATGTTCCTCGGCGGGCTGGTCGGTGCGGCGCTTGTGCTCCACGACCACCGCACCTGGGTGCTGGTCATCGCTGCTGGCCTGCTGGCGCTCGTCGTGCTGCTCTCGCAGCCGGCGTCCCGGTCGCAGGCGGCTTGGACGACGAAGAAGTAGCCCTCGGAAACAGCAACGGCACGAGCCGATGACACGGTGCGTGTCATCGGCTCTTGTGCTGTTTGCCCGTGGTGTTGCCCATGCTGTCGGCTGCGCTGTCGTCCGTGGTGTGCGCGGGTCGTCCCGGCGGCGGGCGGCCTGCGCCGCGCCGGCGGCGGATCCGGTCAGGGGCGGTCTCAGCGCCGCGCCGGGGGCCAGACGAGATCGAGGTCGGCGACGGTGGTCGTGCCCGACGTGCGGTCGTGGACGACGGCGACGATGGTGGCGTCCGGGAGCAATCGGCGGCAGGCCCGGAGGGCCTGGTCCGCGGTGGCCGGGTCAAGACCCTCCGTGGGCTCGTCGAGGAGGAGTACGGCGGGGGCCGCGGCCACCGCCCGCGCCAGCGTGAGCCGCCGCGCCTCACCGCCGGAGAGGTCACGCGCGCCGGTGCCGACCCGGGTCGTCAGGGGGATCGAATCGAGCCCGAACTGCGCCAGGAGCGCCTCCGCCGCGGCGTCGTCGAGCGAGGGGTCGGCCAGGCGGAGGTTGCCGAGCACCGAACCGGTGAAGACGTGGTCGTCGTGGCTGACCAGCACGATTCGGCCCGGTGCGTACGCCGCCGGCGGCTGACCGGCGAGGTCGATCGACCCCTCGGCCAGCTCACCGGCGAGCACCCGCAGCAGGGTGGTCTTGCCACTCCCGGACGGGCCCCGCACAAGGGTCAGCGATCCAGCGGGCAGCGTGAGATCGAGACGGATCGGCTCGGCGCCGGGCGCGCGTGGAACGGTGCGGATCCCGATCGCCGGTCCCGCGGGCAGAGCCAGCCTCTCCGTCACGGACGACACCAGCGCCGGTCCGGTCAGGTCATCGAGGCGCGCGGCCGCCTCCGCCGCGGTCCGCCAGGCAACCCCGGCGTCGGGAAGCGCACCGAGGAGCTCGACCGCGCCCGCCGCGAGCAGGACCACCAGGACCGACGGCGCCAGCGGTGCGCCGCCGGCGACACAGGCGGCGAGGACACCGAGGGCCGCGATCCCGGCACCGAGGTCGGCGATGGTGGCGGCGCGGCCGGTGGCCCGGTCGGTGAGCTCCTCGGCACGGGTCAGACCGGTGAGCGACTCCACGGCCGACGACCGCACCGTCTCGACCGCCCCCAGCCCGGCCAGCTCCTCCCAGGCGTCGACGGCGCCCACCACCGCGGCCTGCGCCCGACCGCGCGTCGCCGCGAGGCCGAGCGACGCGGAGTGCCGACCGACCGCCACCGTCGCCACGAGCGTCCCGAGACCGATCACGACCAGGACGACGGCCGCCGTGCCGGAGACCGTCGCCGTCACGGCGGCCGCCGCGGGCAGCGCGACCGCGGCGAGGGCGGCTGGTACGACGGCGGCGAGCAGCACCCGGTCGACGGTGTCGCTGTCCGCGAGCGCCCGGTCGAGGATCTCCGCGCTGCCGAGCCGACGCAGCCGCTCAGCGCCGGCGTCGGCGGCGTCGCGGAAGAGCCGGACCCGCAGCCGTGCCAGCCAGCGCAGCGTGGCGTCGTGGGTGATCAGGCTGGCGACGTACCGGAGGACGATGCGGGCCAGCGCGAAGGACCGCACGCCGCCGCTCGGCGCGAGATAGGAGAAGCCCGGGAGCAACGCCGCGCCGGCGAGGTAGCAGCTCGCGATGAACCAGCCGGAGAGCGCCAACAGCCCGAGGCTGCTCGCCTCGGCGAGCACGACCAGGGCGAAGCCGGCGGCGAGGACGAGCAGCGGGCGGCCGGCCAGGAGGCGCAGGGCGCGGCACAGCGGGGTCACGTCGCTTCCACCGCCGTCGCGGCCAGGTCGTCGTGCAGCCGCCCGTGCTCGAGCCGGAGCACCCGATCGACCCGGGCGAGGACAGCGGGCGAGTGGGTGGCGACGACGACCGTCCGGCCCGCACAGGAGGCGAGCAGGCTGTCGAGGAGGCGTCGCTCGGTCTCGGCGTCGAGGTGGGCGGTGGGCTCGTCGAGCACCCACAGCGGCGCGTCCCGGAGCAGGGCCCGGGCCAGCGCGACCCGGCGCGCCTGCCCGGCAGACAGCCCCCAGCCGCCTTCGCCGACGAGGGTGTCGAGCCCGTCCGGAAGACGCGTCGTCACGTCGTCGAGCCCTGCCCTGTGGGCAGCCTCCGCGATCCGGTCGCAGCCGGCGCGGGGGTCACCCAGCGCGATGTTGGCAGCGAGCGTGCTGGGCAGGAGCACGGTGCGCTGGCCGATCCAGCCGGCCGATCCGGGCTGCGGCGCCGCGCCGTCGACCAGCACCGAGCCGGCGGTCGGGGCGAGCAGGCCGGCCAGGCAGCGCAGCAGGGTGGTCTTCCCGGTGCCCGACGGGGCGGCCAGCGCGGTGACGGTGCCGGCCGGGATCACGGCCTGGACGCCGTCCAGGACGGGTGCGTGGCCGGGGAAGCCGATGGTCAGAGCGTCGAGCACGATCGCGGGCGCGGTGGTGCCCGGCCCCGTCGGTGCGGCCGGTGCGGCCGTGTGCTCGACGGCCGGACGGTCGAGCAGGTCGAGGATCGCGGGCACGGCGGCGAGTGCCTCGTCGCGCTCGTGGTAGCCGGCGGCGTGGTCGCGCAGCGGCGCGAAGTAGACCGGGCAGAGGACGAGGACGAGGAGCCCCCGGCTCAGCCCGAGATGGGGCGCGACGCCGACATGGACGTAGCCGAGCAGGGTCAGCCCGACGTAGGTCGCGCAGACGGCGACCGCACAGGTGACGACGGCGTCGAGCACCCCGGCGGTGACGAAGGCGCGGCGCAGGACGGCCGCCGTCGCGCGGTTGAGGCGGTCCGCCTCGGCGGCGACGCGCCGCTCCTCGCGCTCGGTCGCGCCGAGCGTCCGCAGGGTCCGCATCCCGCGGAACCGGTCGAGCAGCCGCGCCGTGAGCTCCCGCATCAGGGCGAGCTGGCGCCGACTGGCGTCCTCGGTGGCCATCCCTGCGAGCCGGAGGTTGAGCGGCAGCAGTGGCGTCGCCAGCACCAGCAGCAGCGCGACCGGCCAGTGCACGACGGCGACGACCGCGAGCACGAGCAGCGCGGAGGGACCGGCGGCGAGCCGGCCGGGCCGACTGTGGGCGTGGTACGCCGCCACCTGGTCGGCCAGGTGGAGGACCGTGTGCGCGGCCCGGCCGCCCGGCTGGCGGGGGAGCGGCGAGTGGTCCGGGAGCGCTGCGGCGAGGAGGTCCCGCCGCAGCGGCTCGACGACGGCGCGGCGCCCGCGGCGGGTCGCCCGCCGCGCCGCCGCCAGACCCGTCGCACGTACGACGACGGCGACCGCCACCCCGGCGAGACCGAGCGCCATCCGCCCGCGGAGGACCGGCGGGTGGACCAGCCCCGCGACGGCGTACGCCGTGAAGGCCCAGGTGGCGACGGCCGCGGCCTGCGCGACGACGCGGGCGAGTGCGGCCCGGTTGAAGTCGCGTGCCCCCGGCTCTCCGGCCGCCGCCAGCCAGGTGAGCCGGTCCGCGCGGCCGTCGGAGGGTTCAGTCGCGGTCGCCATGCCGCTCGTGCCAGACCCACACGCCGAGGCCGGCGCCGACCAGCGCGACGACGGCGAGCCAGCTCAGCACCTCGGAGTGGGCCTGCGGGTAGCCGCCGAAGACGTCGATGCAGATCGCATAGATCACGACGCCGGCGACGATCCAGGCCAGGTTGGCGAGCCACCTCATGACACCGCTCCGTCCGTCGTGCTCGGGACGCCCGCGGGCGGCCCGCTCGGCCGCAGCGCCTGGGCGGAGGCGGAGAGCCCGGCGGGACGGGCGAGCTGGGGCTCGCGATACTTCCCCCGGAAGACGTGGTGGGCATACCAGCTGTAGAAGAGCACCAGCGGGATGTTGAGCCCGATCCCGACGAGCAGCACCACGAAGGTGGCGCCGGGTGCGCCCGCCTCCCCGATCGTCAGGCCGGGCGGCACGACCCGCGGCACGAGGATGTCGAGCAGCGCGAGCAGCCCGGCGACCTCGGCGGCGACGACACCGGTGAGCGCCAGCCGGTCGGGCCGGCGGCCGAAGCCGATCCAGGCGACCACGCCGCCGGCCACCGCGACCACGACCAGGATGACGAAGAAGACGACCCGCAGCGGGCTGCTCAGGTGGGTGCCGGTCGGGGTGGCGCCGAGGCTCAGCGCGGCGACCAGGGAGAGGACCGCGGTGAAGCCGAGGCTGACCCGGCCCGCGGCCCCGGCTCGGTCGCGCAGCGGCCCCTCGGTCTTGAGCCGGAGGAAGGCGGCGCCGGCGGTGGCGTAGAGCACCACCGTCGCGAGCCCGGTCAGCACCGAGTAGGCGTTGAGGAAGTCCCAGGTGTGGCCGGTGAAGACGCCGTCGGTCACCGTCACCCCGGAGAGCAGCCCGCCGATCGCGACCCCCTGCGTGAAGGAGGCGATCAGCGAGCCGAGCCCGAAGGCGAGCCCCCAACGGAACGGGACGCCGTCGTTGGCGGTCGAGATCAGCTCGATCGCGGCGCCGCGGGCGATGATCGAGAAGAGCATCACGATGAGCGGGATGTAGAGCGCCGGCAGCATCACGCCGTACGCCGTCGGCAGGCCGGCCCACGCGGCGACGCCGAAGAGGATCAGCCAGGTCTCGTTGCCGTCCCAGGCGGTGGCGACGATCTCGACCATCTCCCGGCGACGGCGCTCGTCACGGTCGAGGAGGAGCAGAGTGCCGATGCCGAGGTCGTAGCCGTCGAGGAGCACATACATGCTCACCGAGAGCATGACGATGGCGAACCATGCGTCGTCCATCTCAGACCCCCATCTCCGCGACCGGTTCGGCGGGTGGAAGCAGGGTCGGTTCCAGGTCGGAGGGCAACGGCCCCCGGCGCACCTGCCGGACGACGTACGCCACCCAGGTGAGGGCCAGGATGAGGTAGATCAGCACGAAGCCGACGACGGAGAAGACCACCGCTCCGGTGGAGAGGTGGGAGACGCCGTCGGCGGTCCGCAGCTGCCCGTAGACGACCCACGGCTGGCGGCCGGTCTCGGCGGTCACCCAGCCGCCGATGATGGCGAGGACGCCGATCGGGGTCAGCCACACCAGGAACCGGTGGAACCACGTCGTCGAGTAGAGCCGCCGACGAAGCCGCAGCACCAGGCCGGTCAGCACAGCGGCGAACATCAGCATCGAGCCGTAGAACATCACCCGGAAGCCCCAGAAGGTCGGCCACATGTTGGGGCGCTCATCCTTCGGCGTCGAGGCGAGGCCCGGGGTCGGCGTGTTGCCGGAGAGGTCCTTGGCGATCCAGCTGCCGACCTTCGGGACGGTGACCTTCACCTTGTCCCGACCGTTCTTCATGTCGGGGATGACGAAGAGGTTGTAGCCGGTGTTGGTGGAGTCCCAGTTGCCCTCGAGCGCCTCCAGCTTGGAGAGCTGGTGCGGGCCGACGTAGCTGCCGGCGACGTGGTCGCCGACGTCGAGTTGGAAGGGCAGCAGCACCGCAAGCACGCCCAGCGCCAACGAGAGCGTACGCCGGGCGAACGCCTGCTCGCGGCCACGCGCGAGGTAGTAGGCGCTGATCCCCGTGATCATCCAGGCGGCCGAGATCAGGACCCCGAGCAGCATGTGCGGGAAGCGCCAGCCGAAGGACGGGTTGAAGACGACCTGCCACCAGTCGCTGGGCTGGAACTGGCCGTCCACGATCTTGTAGCCGGCCGGCGTCTGCAGCCAGGAGTTGGCGGCGATGATCCAGGTGGTGGAGAGCACCGTCCCGATCGCGACCAGAACGGTGGCGAGGAAGACGGTCCGCTCCTTGACCCGGCCGTCGCCGTAGAGCATCACCCCGATGAAGCCGGCCTCGACGAAGAACGCGGTCACGACCTCCATGCCGATGATCGGGCCGATCACCGGTCCGGTGGCGCTGGCGAAGGGGCCCCAGTTGAGGCCGAACTCGAAGGTGATGACGGTGCCCGCCACCACGCCCAGGGCGAAGCCGACCGCGAAGATCCGCTTCCAGAACCGGAAGATCTGCAGATAGACCGGCTTGCGGGTGCGCAGGTAGGCGCCGTAGACGAAGGCTAGGAAGATCGCGAGCCCGACGGTGATGGCCGGGAAGGTCATGTGGAACGCGATCGTCAGCGCGAACTGCCATCGGGACAGATCGACCATCGTGTCGGACATGCCGGCTCCTTCGTGCGGTGGCGGCATGCTGCCGGCCGCGAGCGACGCTAACAGCGGAGCGAGCCCACGGGGACTCTCCGGCGAGACCAAGATTCGATCGTTCTGATCGCCCGGCCCGATGGTCGCGTCGGCGATCGTGACGTGACGCACGTCACGTCGTAGAGTCGATGCTGTGACCGCTGCACCCATCGAGCCACGCCCGAGCCGGCCCGAGGTCTTCTCGACGACCCCGCTGCGAGAGGCGGCGCGGGTCGAGGGCTGGGAGCGCCACAACGCCGAGTCGCTCGTCGCGCTCACCTGCCGCCCGGTGACAGGCGCGACCTTCGACGCTGCGGAGATGAACCTCCAGCTCAACGAGGTCCACCTCGCGCGGGTGCGCGCGGCGCGGCACACGGTCGAGCGCTCCGCCGGCCTCGTCGAGGAGAAGCCGGCCGACGCGATCGCGGTCTACGCCGGGCTGCGTGGCGACGCCCTGCTGGAGTACGACGGCGTACGCCGCGTCCTCCATCCCGGTCAGCTCCTCGTGTGCGACGTCGACCGACCGTTCCTGCGCGGCTTCGGCCACGGGCTCGAGGAGCTCGCGGTCAAGGTGCCCCGGCAGGCCTTCGCGGAGCGGACCGGCCTGCCGTCGATGCCGACGCCGCTGGTCGTCGAGGCCGGTCCCGGGCAGAACCCGCACCGCCGGGCCCTCGTGCAGCTGGTCGGGCGGGCGCTGCGGGCGGTCGACCCCGTGCCGGCCGACGAAGACGCCATCCTCGACCTCGTCTCCGTCCTCGCGACGGAGGGTCGGGTCGCGCCGTCGACCGCCCACCGGTCGGCAGCCAAGGCGTTCATCGAGGACCACCTCGCCGACCCGACGCTGTCGGCGGCCGACGTCGCCCTCGGCGCCGGCGTGAGCGAGCGCCATCTCTCCCGCCTCTTCGCCGAGGCCGGGACCAGCGTGCCGCGCCACATCCTCGCTCGCCGGCTCGACCGGGCGTTCGCGCTGCTGAGCTGCCCGACCGAGCCCGACCTCCGCACGGTCGACATCGCCCAGCGCTGCGGGTTCACCTCGGCGTCGTACTTCTCCGCCGCCTTCCGCAAGCGCTTCGGGGTCGCCGCCGGCGACGTCCGCCGCGGCGCGCTCGCCTGACCGCGCTCGCCCCGCCCTCACGGGACAGGTGCGGATTTCCGCCATCACCCGCGTCGGCCAGTGACCTCGGTCACAAGAGCCGCCCACACTCCTTGCCACTCGTAGTGCCCCGCGAAGGAGGGCGAAGTGGGCAAGGCCAAAGGAGACCTCACCAGGCTCCGCAACAGACGCCGTGGTCCGATCTGGGCCGCGGTCGCCGGGGTGTCGGCGCTCGGGCTGGCGCTGTCCGGCTGCACGGTCGGCGGCAGCAGCGCCGCCGGCGACGACCATCAGCTGGTCATCGGGTTCGTGTCGACGCAGACGGGCGCCAACGCGGCGTTCGGTCAGGCGAACACGTTCGTCGTCGACCAGATCCGGACCTATCTCAAGGCGCATCCACTCGTGGTGGACGGCGAGAAGTACGACGTCAAGATCGTCGTCCGCGACGCGCAGAGCGACTCGACGCGTGCCGGCGACGTGGCGGCGGAGCTGATCAACAGCGACAACGCCGATGTCATCGTCGCCTCGTCGACGCCGGACATCGTCGATCCGGTCTCCGAGCAGTGCGAGGCCAACCAGATCCCGTGCATCACGACGGTCGCCCCGTGGCAGCCGTTCGCGATCCGCTCGGGTGACAAGCCGGCGGACCTGAAGTACAGCTACCACTTCTTCTGGGGGCTGGAGGACGTCTCGGCGGTCTACGCCGACATCTGGAAGCAGGTCGCCAACAACGGCAAGGCCGGCGGGCTCTTCCCCAACGACCCCGACGGCCAGGCATGGGGCGCCAACTTCCCGGCGCTCACGAAGACCAGCGGCGTCACGATCAAGAACCCGGGGCTCTACCCCGACGGCACCAAGGACTTCTCCGCCCAGGTGTCGGCGTTCAAGGGCACCGACGTCCTCGTCGGCGTCCCGATCCCGCCGGACTTCACCACCTTCTGGCGCCAGGCGAAGCAGCAGGGCTACCACCCGAAGGTCGCCACGATCGGCAAGGCGCTGCTCTTCCCGTCGTCGGTCGACTCGCTGGGCAAGATCGCCAACAACCTCTCGACCGAGGTGTGGTGGACCCCGACCGCGCCCTACACGAGCTCGCTGACCGGCCAGAGCGCCAAGCAGCTCGCGGACGCCTGGGAGGCGAAGACCCACCAGCAGTGGACCCAGCCGCTGGGCTACGCCGAGGCGCTCTTCGAGGTCGCGATCGCGGCGGTGAAGAAGTCCGGAAGCACCAACCCCGAGGACCTGGTCAGGACCCTTGCCCACCTCGACGTCCACACGATCGTCGGCGAGGTGCATTGGGGCGCTGACCCGAACGTCCCGCCCTACATCGCCAAGACGCCGATCGCCGGCGGCCAGTGGCGACTGACGAAGGGCGGCAAGTATCCGTTCGACCTGGTCGTCGTCGAGAACAAGCTCGCCCCCGAGGTCCCCCTCGGCGGCAAGCCCGAGCCACTCTCCCGAGACGAGTGAGGTCAGCATGAGCACGAGTACGACGGCGGCCCCGCTGCTCCAGGCGGACGGGATCGCGAAACGGTTCGGCCAGGTCGTGACGGCCCGGTCGGTGGACTTCCACGTGAAGGCCGGCGAGGCGCTCGGGATCGTCGGCCCCAACGGGGCGGGCAAGTCGACGCTCCTCAACCTGGTGACCGGGACGCTGCCGGTCGACGGCGGCCGGATCCGGTTCGACGGGGAGGACGTCACCCGGCTGCCCGCCGCCCGGCGTACGGAACGCGGCATCGGGCGGACCTTCCAGGTGCCGCGGCCCTTCGAGGGGCTGACGGTCTTCGAGAACGTCCTGGTCGGGGCCTCGTTCGGCGCCGGGAAGCGTGGCCGCGAGGCGAACGAGCAGGCCTGGGAGGCGCTCGAGACCTCGGGACTCGACCACCTCGCCAACACCAGGGCCGGCTCGCTGCGGCTGCTCGATCGCAAGCGGCTCGAGCTCGCCCGCGCGCTCGCCACGCAGCCGCGGCTGCTGCTGCTCGACGAGATCGCGGGCGGCCTCACCGAGCAGGAGCTGCCGACCCTCATCGAGACGATCGCGACGATCCGCGACAGGGGCACCGGCGTGATCTGGATCGAGCACATCGTCCACGCGCTGCTGCAGGTCGTCGACCGGCTGATGTGTCTCGCCCAGGGCGACGTGGTCGCCACCGGCGACCCGCACGAGGTCATGGCGAGCGACGAGGTCGCGGCGGTCTACCTGGGCGCCGTGGACTCGCAGGACGAGCTCGTCGCCGAGCCGACCACGGCCCACACCGAGGAGGCACAGGCATGAAGGACAGCGCCCTGCTCGAGCTCAGCGGCGTCGACGTCCACTACGGCGACTTCCAGGCGCTCTACGGCCTCGACCTCGCCGTCGCGGAGGGCGAGACGCTCGCGGTGATCGGCGCCAACGGTGCCGGCAAGACGACGCTGCTCAAGACCATCTCCGGCCTGATGAAGCCGACCCGTGGCGCGGTCCGGTTCGCCGGCCGGGACGTCTCCCGGACCGCGACCCACAAGCGGGTCCGCGGCGGCATCGCCCTGACCCCCGAGGGTCGGCGCATCTTCGGGTCCATGACCGTGGAGGAGAACCTCAAGGTCGGCGCCTTCGGTCGGCGGCCGGGGCCGTGGACGCTCCAGGCGGTGTACGACGCCTTCCCGCTGCTCGCTGAGAAGCGGACCCGCCGCGGCGGCTTCCTCTCCGGCGGCGAGCAGCAGGCGACCGCCATCGGCCGCGCGCTGATGTCCAATCCGCGGCTGCTGCTCCTCGACGAGGTCTCGCTCGGCCTCGCGCCGGTCGTCATCGCCGACATCTACGCCGCGCTGCCGGCGATCACGGCGAAGGGCACCACCGTGCTCGTCGTCGAGCAGGACCTGACCCAGGCCCTCGCCGTCGCCGACCGCGTGCAGTGCCTCCTCGAGGGCCGCACGGTCCTCGAGGCCAGCGCAGCCTCGGTCAGTCGCGCCGAGGTGGCCGCCGCCTACTTCGGCACCGGCGGCGCCGGCGCGGCCGACGACGTACCCGCGCCGCGCGCAGCCGGCTCCACCCCCGTCACCATCCACAAGGAGGCCTGACATGGACTGGGTCAACGCGGTCCTGCAGGGAGTCCTGCTCGGTGGGCAGTACGCGCTGCTCGCCTGCGGCCTGTCGCTGATGTTCGGCGTCATGCGCATCGTCAACCTCGCGCACGGCGTGCTGGCCGTTGCGGCGGCGTACCTCGCCTACTGGCTCGTCTCCCACACCGCCCTGCCGTCGTTCGCGACGCTGGTCATCGTCATCCCGGTGATGGCCGGCGTCGGTTGGCTGCTCCAGATGGGGCTCTTCAACCGGGCGCTCAAACACGGCGAGCTGTCGCCGCTGCTGGTCTCGTTCGGCATCGCGGTGATCGGCGCCAACCTGCTGCAGGAGGGCTTCAAGGCCGACTCGCGCAGCATCGGCATCGGCGACCTGGCGACGTCGAGCATCAAGCTCAGCGACGACCTCTCGATCGGCGTCTTCTCGCTGATCACCCTGGTCATCGCTGTGGTCGTCATCGGCGGCCTCACGGCGTTCATGAACTACACCCGGATGGGTCGCGGCATGCGCGCGACCAAGGACGACCACGAGGCCGCGAAGCTGATGGGCATCAACGAGCGCACGATGTATGCGCTCGCGACCGCCATCGCGATCGCCACCGTGGCGCTGGCCGGTGTCTTCCTCGGGATGAGCACGCAGTTCACCCCGACGTACGGCGACCTCGTGCTGATCTTCGCCTTCGAGGCCGTCATCATCGGCGGGCTCGGCAACCTGTGGGCCACCCTCGTCGGTGGCCTCGTCCTCGGCGTCGCGCAGACCGTCGGCGCCCAGATCAACCCCGCGTACGGCGTGCTGGCGGGCCACCTGGTCTTCCTCGCCGTGCTCCTGGTCAGGCCGCAGGGCCTGCTCGTCTCGAAGACGGTGATGGCATGACAACCCTGACCCAGCCCGTGCACAGTGCGTCCGCGCTGCGCGTCGCCCGCGGTGACCGCACCTCGATGATCGGCGGGCTCGGCTTCGCCCTGGTCGTCGTGGTCATGGCCGCGTGGGTGCCGTTCCACTTCTCGCTCGGGACGCTGACCAACCTGGTCGGTCTGTTCTCGCTGATCATCCTCGGGACGACCTGGAACCTGCTGGCCGGCTACGGCGGACTCGTCTCGATCGGCCAGCAGGCCTTCATCGGCGCCGGCGGGTACGCCGTCATCAAGCTCGCCGACGCGGCCGGACTGCCCATCGTGCTGGCCGTCCTGCTCGCCGGGGTGGTCTGCGGGATCCTGGCCTTCCCGACCTCGTTCCTGCTGTTCCGGCTGGTCGGCGGCTACCTCGCGATCGGCACCTGGGTCGTCGCCGAGGTCTTCAAGCTGGTCACGACGCAGATCGACGCGCTCGGCGCCGGCTCGGGCCTCTCCCTGATGGCCTTCCGGGAGGACGGCACCAGCAGGATCGCCCGGATCGGGACGGTCTACTGGCTGGCGCTCGCCATCGCGGTGCTGGTCGTGCTGGCGACGTACGTCCTCATGCGCAGCCGGCTCGGGCTCGGCCTCACGGCGATCCGCGACAACCCGACGGCGGCGGGGTCGCTGGGCGTCGCGGTGCAGCGCAGCCGCCGGATCGTCTACGTCGCCGCCTCGGCGGGTGCAGGGCTCGCCGGGGCCCTCATCGCCACCAGCTCGCTGCGGGTCACGCCCGACTCGATCTACAGCGTCAACTACACGGCGTACATGATCTTCATCGTCGTCATCGGCGGGATCGGCACCATCGAGGGACCGATCCTGGGCGCGATCGTCTTCTATGTCCTGCAGCAGGAGCTCGCCCAGCACGGCACGTGGTACCTCGTCGTCCTCGGTGCGGTCGCCATCGCGGTCGTCCTCGTCGCGCCCAAGGGGCTGTGGGGACTGCTCTCCCGTGAGGGTCGGCTCGAGGTGTTCCCGGTCGGTCACCGGGTCACGCCGCCGAGATAGCCGCCAGATCCGCATTTCCGCCATGGAGGCCCGCAGGTCTGTGACGAACGGCTGTGACCCCCGACACTCGATGTGAGACCCCGATCACATGCACCCACGGGGTGAAGAAAGGTGATGACCATGCCAGTGTTCGACGACGGCCAGAAGGAGACCGAGGTCCCCGAGGTCGAGGACGTGGTGGAGACCGACGTCCTCGTCGTCGGATCGGGGCCGGCCGGATCCTCGGCGGCGCTCTTCCTCTCGACCCTCGGCGTCGACAACATCATGATCACGAAGTACCGCTGGACCGCGAACACGCCGCGTGCGCACATCACCAACCAGCGGGCGATGGAGATCTTCCGCGACATGGGCATCGAGGACCAGGTGCTCGCCGACGCCACCCCGCACGACCTGTGCGGTGACACGGTCTTCTGCACGAGCATCGCCGGTGAGGAGATCGGCCGGATCAAGACCTGGGGGACGCGCCCCGACCGTGAGGCCGACTACCAGCTCGCCTCGCCGTGCCTCACGGTCGACATCCCGCAGACCTACCTGGAGCCGATCCTGGTCCGCAACGCCACCACGCGCGGGACGCAGAGCCGGTTCTCGACCGAGTACCTCTCCCACGTGCAGGACGAAGACGGCGTCACGACGACCGCGCGGGACCGGCTCACCGGGCACGAGTACAAGATCCGCAGCAAGTTCCTCATCGGCGCCGACGGCGCGCGGTCGAAGGTCGCGGAGGACATCGGCCTGCCCTACGAGGGCAAGATGGACATCGCCGGGTCGATGAACATCACCTTCAAGGCCGACATCTCCCAGCTCGTCGACCACCGCCCGAGCGTCCTCTACTGGGTCATCCAGCCCGGCTCCAACGTCGGCGGCATCGGCACCGGCCTGGTCCGGATGGTGCGTCCCTGGGACGAGTGGCTCATCGTGTGGGGCTACGACATCAACGAGGAGCCGCCGAACCTCGACGACGAGATGGCGAAGGGCATCGTCCGCGACCTGCTCGGCATGCCCGACCTCGAGCCGGAGATCACCGGCTACAGCCTGTGGGGCGTCAACGAGATGTATGCGACCCACCTGCAGAAGGGCCGCGTGTTCTGCGCCGGTGACGCGATCCACCGTCACCCGCCGTCGAACGGCCTCGGCTCCAACACCAGCGTCCAGGACTCCTACAACCTGGCCTGGAAGCTGGCTGCCGTCCTCCGCGGGCAGGCGGACGCGAGCCTGCTGGAGTCCTACAGCGCCGAGCGTGCCCCGGTCGCCAAGCGGATCGTGACCCGGGCGAACAGGTCGGCGCGCGAGTTCATCGACATCTTCGAGGCGCTCGGCGTCGTCGGCCTCGACGGCGATGAGATGGCCAAGGCGATCGAGGAGCGCAAGGCCAACACCCCGGAGGGCGCCGCCAAGCGGGCCGCGCTCGTCAAGGCGATGGACACCAAGAACTACGAGTTCAACGCCCACGGCGTCGAGCTCGGCCAGTTCTACGAGTCCAACGCCGTCGTCAGCGACGGCACGCGCCCGGCGCCGACGGCCGACGAGGACCTCTACTACCAGATGTCGACGAGCCCGGGCGCCCACATCCCGCACGCCTGGGTCGGCAACAACGTCGACAAGAGGGCCCTGATGGACCTCGCGCCGTACTCGCGCTGGACCCTGCTCACCGGGGTCACCGGCGAGGCCTGGGCGAGCGCCGCCGGCAAGATCGCCGACGAGCTCGGACTGCCGCTCGAGACGGTGGTGATCGGTCCCGGTCACGAGGTCACCGACCTCTACTACGACTGGACGAAGCTGCGGGAGGTCGAGGAGTCGGGCGCCGTCCTCGTGCGGCCCGACAAGCACGTCGCCTGGCGGTCGATGAGCCTGCCAGAGGACCCGGAGTCCGCGCTCCGGTCCGCGCTCACGCAGGTCCTCGGCCGCGCCTGAGGAGCCGACATAGGGAGCCGGCCCACCGGAGTCGGCGCAGGGAGCAACACGGGCGGGGGTCGCGCAGCGGCCCCCGCCCGGGTCCGGTTCACGCGGTATGCCCGGTGAGGGCGAGATGATGGCGCCATGAGGGGAGAGCCGATCGCTGCGACGACGGCCCTCGACGCGGCCGCCCACCGGTTCTCCACCGCCGCGCTCCCGGAGGAGCAGCGGGTGGAGCGCTGGGAGCAGCACAACTTCAGTGAGCTCTTCGACCTGCGCTGCCGCACCCTCGGGGCGGCGCTCGATGCCTCGATGGTCGACGTGGCGCTCGACCGCGTCCGTCTCGCCCGCGTCGCCGGCACGCCTCACGTGGTCGAGCGGACGGCCGAGCTGGTGCGCCACCGCCCCGCGGACGCGCTCGTCGCCTACCTGACGCTCGCGGGGGAGGCCTTCTTCCATCACGAGGACGCAGTCCGCACCCTCCGCCCGGGTCAGCTCCTGGTCTGCGACACCGACCGGCCGTTCCTGCGCGGCTTCTCCCGGGGGCTCGAGGAGCTGGTCGTCAAGGTGCCGCGGCAGGCCTTCCGCGACCTGACGGGTCTCGACGCCCTCCGCACGCCGGTGGTGGCCGAGTTCGGTCCGAGGGAGGGGCGGCTCGAGGCCCGCACGCTGGCCCGGCTGGTCGGCGGCGCCGTACGCCCCCGGGAGGCGAGGCCGGTGGAGGAGCACACCGTGCTCCAGCTGCTCGGCCGGGTCCTGACGCCCGGCGCGCCCGCCGACCTGGGGGCGGTCCACCTCGCGACCGCGCAGGCGTTCATCTGTGAGCACCTCGGTGATCCCGGCCTGACCGCGAGCCGGGTCGCCGAGGCGGTCGGCCTCTCCGAGCGGCACCTCTCCCGCGTCTTCGCCGCGTCCGGGACGAGCGTCCCGCAGTACGTCCTCGTGCAGCGGCTGGACCGGGCGCGGACGATGCTGCTCGACCACCCCGAGATCGGTGTCGCGGAGGTCGCGGCCCGCAGCGGGTTCGGGTCGGCGTCGTACTTCTCGCGGGCCTTCCGCGACCGGTTCGGCCGGCGGGCGAGCGACGTACGCCGGGAGGCGCGCGCGGCGCGAGGCTGAGGCCCGTGGTCGGGCGCCGTCCAGGCGAAAGTGTCGATTTCCGCCATGTCGGCAGCCCGGTCTGGGTCGATCGTGACTGCGGTCACATACTCGTGCCATGAGGTTTGTGCACGAGACCCTGCCGCAGCGGGTCGCGTTCGCCGCCGGTGACGCGCCGGCTGCGGTCGCGGCGGAGATCGAGGCGCTCGGTGCCTCGAAGGTCATGCTGATCGCCAGCGACCGGGAGGCCGCGCTGGCCGACCCGATCGCGAAGGAGATCCCCGTCGTGCTGCGGCACGAGGAGGTCGTCATGCACGTCCCGGTCGAGGTGGCCGAGCGTGCGCGGGAGGCCGCGGCGTCCGCGGGGGCGGACGTGATCGTGACCGTCGGCGGAGGCTCGACGACCGGCCTGGGCAAGGCGGTCGCGCTGACCGCGGGCCTGCCGATCATCGCGGTGCCGACGACGTACGCCGGCTCCGAGGCGACCAATGTGTGGGGCCTGACCGAGGGCGAGACGAAGACGACGGGCGTGAATGCGAAGGTCCTGCCCGCGTCCATCGTGTACGACGCCTCCCTGCTCACCTCCCTGCCCGGTGACATGACCGTGGCGAGCGGGCTCAACGCGATGGCGCACTGCGTGGACTCGATGTGGGGGCCGCGGGCCGACCCGATCGACCGCGCGCTGGCGCAGGAGGGCATCCGCGGGCTCGCGGACGGGCTTGCGCAGGTGGCCGAGGACTCCACCGGCATCCCGGGGATCGAGCAGACGCTCTACGGCGCCTACCTCGCGGCGGTCTCGTTCGCGAGCGCCGGCTCGGGGATGCACCACAAGATCTGCCACGTGCTCGGCGGGATGTTCAACCTGCCGCACGCGCAGACGCACGCCGTCGTCCTCCCCTACGTGCTGGCCTTCAACGCGCCGAACGCCCCGGAGGCGGAGCGGCGGATCTCGCAGGCCTTCGGCGCGGAGACCGCCACGGCGGGCCTGGCCGCGCTGCGGAGCACGCTGGACGCACCGAAGGCGCTCAAGGACTACGGCATGCCCGAGGACGGCATCGCCAAGGCGGTCGCGCCGATCCTGGCGGCCATCCCGGCCAACAACCCGACGCCGGTCACCGACGACAACATCACCGCCCTGCTGCGGGCGGCCTGGGAAGGAGACGAGCCAGCATGAGCACCTACGTCAACCCCGGATCGGCGCAGGCGGGCGCGCACGGGCACGTCTACCGCGAGGTCACGCCCGAGCAGACCGCGGTGGAGGAGCGGCTGGTCGACAACGTGCTGAAGTCCTTCGCCTCGTGCGAGGACCCGCGACTGCAGGAGCTGATGCAGTCGCTGGTGCGGCACCTGCACTCCTTCATCCGCGAGGTGCGGCTCACCGAGGAGGAGTGGGGCGAGGCGATCGACTTCCTCACCAAGGCCGGTCACATCACCACCGACACCCGGCAGGAGTTCATCCTGCTCTCCGACACCCTCGGCGCGTCGATGCAGACCATCAACGTCAACAACCAGGCCTACAAGAACGCCACCGAGGCCACCGTGTTCGGCCCGTTCTTCGTCGAGGATTCCCCGCAGATCGAGCTGGGCGGCGACATGTCCTTCGGCGCGGTCGGGGAGCCGTGCTGGGTCGAGGGCACCGTGCACGACACCGAGGGCAACCCGCTGCCGGGAGCGCGGATCGAGGTCTGGGAGGCCGACGAGGACGGTCTCTACGACGTGCAGTACGACGACGGGCGCCGTGCCGCGCGGGCGCACCTGTTCGCCGACGAGGACGGCGCCTACCGGTTCTGGGGGCTCACCCCGACGCCGTACCCCATCCCCGACGACGGGCCGGTCGGCAAGATGCTCGCCGCCGTGGGCCGCTCGCCACTGCGCGCCGCGCACCTGCACTTCATGGTCTCCCACGCCGGCGCCCGCACCCTGGTGACCCACATCTTCCCCGAGGGCGACCCGATCGGCCGCAAGGACACCGTCTTCGGTGTCAAGGACTCGCTGATCAAGAACTTCGAGCAGCAGCCCGCCGGGACGCCGACGCCTGATGGCCGCGACCTCGGCGAGGCGACCTGGTCCAAGGTCCGCTTCGACATCGTCCTGGCGCCGACCGGCGCCTGAGCCGGCGCGCAGCCACAGGACGTCCCTGTGGCCGGCCTAGGATGGCCGGGTGACCCTGCCCGACCTCGCCGCCCTGCGGCTGCTCGCCGACGTCGGCCGCCTCGGCAGCATCGGCGCCGCGGGGCGGGCCGCCGGGATCTCCCAGCAGTCCGCCTCCGAGCGGCTCCGGGCCACCGAGGCGCAGACCGGGCTCGTGCTCGTCCAGCGCTCCACCCGGGGCGCGAGCCTGACCCCGGAGGGACGGCTGCTCGTCGAGTGGAGCACGGAGCTGCTCCGGGTCGCGGACCAGATCGAGACGGCGCTCGTCACGCTGCGCAGCGAGCACACCCGCCAGCTGCGGGTCTCGGCCTCGATGACGACGGCGGAGTATCTCCTCCCGGCGTGGCTCGTCGCGCTGCGGCGCCAGCCGGGCTCGGCCGGTGAGGTCTCGGTCAGTCTCGAGGCGACCAATTCGCGTCACGTGGTGGAGGCCGTGCGTGACCGCCGCGCCGACCTCGGCTTCATCGAGGGACCGGAGGCGACCGACGGGCTCGCGCGCGCCGTCGTCGGACGCGACGAGCTGGTGCTCGTCGCCGCCCCCGACGACCCGTGGGCCACCCGGCGTACGCCGCTCTCCCCGCATCTCCTCGGCACGCGTGCGCTCACCAGCCGGGAGCCCGGCTCCGGCACGCGCGCCGTGGTCGAGCAGGCGCTCGCCCGCGCAGGGGTCGACGTCGTACGCCCCGACGCGGAGCTGGCCACCAACGCCGCCGTCCTCGCCGCCGTCCGGGCCGGTGGGGCGCCCGCGTTCCTCAGCCTGCGGGCGGTCGAGCGTGACCTCGCCACCGGGATGCTGGTGCGGCTGCGGGTCCGCGAGCTCGATCTGCGCCGCGACTTCACCGCCGTGTGGGTCGGCTGGAGCACGCCGCCCGCCGGGCCCGTGCGCGACCTGCTCGCCATCGCCCGCCGGAGCAGGTGACGGCCGACCTCCCTGGTGCGCGCCCGCCTCACCGGACCCCGACGCGGCTGCGGCGGGCGGCTATCGGCTCGAGCGATCCACGAGAGCGCGGTGCGGCTGGGCACGAACCTGTGGTTCCGGGTGCGTGAGGCGCGTAGGCCGCTCACAGGCTGACCGCACGGCGACCACAGACCCCGCGCGCACGCTCGGGAGCATGACGGCACTCATCGACCCTCCCGTGAGCGCGGCCCTGCCCGCGCCGCCCGTACGACGACGGCGGCTGCGCCCCGAGCGCGCGTCCCTCCTCCTGCTGCTGGCCGCGACCGCGGTGGCCTATCTGTGGACCCTGTCCGAGTCCGGCTACGCCAACCAGTTCTATGCCGCGGCTGCCCAGGCCGGCTCCGAGAGCTGGAAGGCGTTCTTCTTCGGCTCGCTCGACGCCGGCAATGCGATCACGGTCGACAAGCCGCCGGCGTCGCTGTGGGTGATGGGGCTCTCGGTGCGGATCTTCGGGATGAGCTCGTGGAGCATCCTCGTCCCCGAGGCGCTGATGGGCGTGGCGACGGTCGCGTTGACCTATGCGCTGGTGCGGCGGGTGGCGTCCTGGCCGGCCGCGATCGCGGCGGGGGCCTTCACCGCGCTGACGCCCGCGGCGGCGCTGATGTTCCGCTTCGACAACCCCGACGCGCTGCTGCTGCTCCTGCTGGTCGGCGCCGGCTACGCGACCCTGCGGGCCACCGACTCCGGTCGCAGCCGCTGGCTGATGCTGGCGGGCGCGCTCGTCGGCGTCGGCTTCCTCACCAAGATGCTGCAGGCGTTCCTGGTGCTCCCGGCCTTCGCGCTGGTCTACCTCGTCGCCGCGCCGGTCTCGTTGCGCAAGCGCGTCCTCCACCTGCTCGGCGCCTTCGGCACGATGATCCTCAGCGCCGGATGGTGGGTCGCGATCGTCGAGCTCGTGCCCGACTCGTGGCGCCCCTACGTCGACGGCTCGACCCACAACTCGATCCTCGAGCTCGTCTTCGGCTACAACGGCTTCGGCCGGCTCACCGGGGACGAGACCGGCGGGCTCGGCAACGCCGGCTTCTCCAGCGGCACCGGCTTCCTCCGTCTCTTCGAGGGCGTCTCGGGCGGCATGGTCGCCTGGCTCCTGCCGGCCGCGCTCATCCTGCTCGTCGCCGGCCTCGTCGCCCTGCGCCGGGCGCCGCGCACCGACCTGACCCGGGCCGCGCTGGTCCTCGCCGGCGGCTCGATGGTCGTCACCGGTCTGGTCTTCTCCTTCATGGCCGGCATCTACCACGACTACTACACCGTCGCGCTCGCTCCGTGGATCGCGATGACCGCGGTGCTCGGCGCGGTGGTGCTGTGGCGCCGGCGCGAGCAGTTCGCGTCCCGCGCGGTGCTGGCGCTCGCGGCCGGGGCGAGCACGGTCTGGGCGGTCGTCCTGCTCGGGCAGTCCGGCGAGCAGCCCTACGACGCGCTCCGCTGGCCGGTGCTCCTCGGCGGCCTCCTCGTCACCGGTGGGCTGCTCCTCGTCGACCAGCTCTCGCGGAGCCGGGCGGCGGCGGTCGCGGCGGCCACGGCCGTCGTGCTCGGCCTCGGGCCGGCGGCGTACACCCTCCAGACGATCACCACCGCCCACACCGGCTCGATCGTGACGGCCGGGCCCTACTCTTCCGGCATGGGCGGCCCCGGCGGTGCGCCCGGTGGCGGGCGCCCGGGTGGCGGCACCGGTGGCTTCGGCGGCACGCCGCCGCAGATGCCGGGCCAGACCCAGGGACAGTCCCAGGGACAGTCCCAGGGACAGTCCCAGGGCCAGTCCCAGGGCCAGCTGCCGGGTGGTCGCGCCGGCGGCGCGGGTGGTGGCAGCGTCCTCGGGGGCTCCCAGGTGAGCGACGACCTCGCGGCCGCGCTGACGACGAACGCCGGCGACTACCGTTGGGTGGCGGCGACGACCGGCGCGCAGAACGCCGCGAGCTATGAGCTGGCGACCGGCGAGTCGGTGATGGCGATCGGCGGGTTCAACGGGACCGCGCCGAGCCTGAGCCTCGCGCAGTTCAAGGAGTACGTCGCCCAGGGGCTGATCCACTACTACATCGCCGGCGGCGGCATGGGCGGGATGGGCGGCAGCAGCCAGAGCACGACCGACGCCTCCGCGATCGCCTCCTGGGTGGAGGACACCTTCACCGCCACCACGGTCGGCGGCACGACGGTCTACGACCTCACCCAGAGCGGCAGCAGCGCCAGCGCGGCGGTGACCTCGTGAGCACCGAACCCCTGACCCGCGACCTGGTCGGCGCGGCCCGGCGGTCGGCGGTCGACACCGCGGTCGACCTGGTGATCCCGGTCTACAACGAGGAGCGGTCGCTGGACTCCGCCGTACGGCGCCTCGACGACTACCTGCGCGACCGGCTGCCGTACTCCTACCGGATCACGATCGCCGACAACGCCAGCACCGACGGGACCTGGCTGGCCGCGAGACGGCTGGCCGCCGAGCTGCCGACCGTCCGGGCGCTGCACCTGGACGCGAAGGGGCGAGGGCGGGCGCTCAAGGCGGCGTGGTCGTCCTCGAGCGCGGAGGTGGTCGGCTACATGGACGTCGACCTCTCGACCGACCTTCGCGCGGTCCTGCCGCTGCTCGCGCCGTTGCTCTCGGGCCACTCCGACCTGGCGATCGGGACCCGGCTGGCGCGGTCGAGCCGGGTGGTGCGCGGGCCGAAGCGCGACCTCATCTCGCGCGGCTACAACCTGCTGCTGCGGACCGTCCTGTCGGTGTCCTTCAGCGACGCGCAGTGCGGCTTCAAGGCGGTCCGCCGTGAGGTCGCCGACCGCCTGCTGCCGCTCGTGGAGGACGACTCGTGGTTCTTCGACACCGAGCTGCTCGTGCTGGCCCAGGAGGCCGGGCTCCGCATCCACGAGGTGCCGGTGGACTGGGTCGACGACCCGGACTCGCGGGTCGACCTGCTTGCCACGATCCGCGAGGACCTGGCGGGGATCGGTCGGCTCGCCCGCGGGCTGGCCGGGGGTCGGATCGGCCTCGACACGGTCGGGGACGGCGTACGACGCCCGGCCGGCGCGGCGGCGGCCGGCGGGCTGTGGCGCCAGGTGCTGCGCTTCGGTGCCATCGGGGTGGTGAGCACCCTGGCCTACCTGGTCCTCTACGTGCTGCTGCGGGGCACGATGGGGCAGCAGCCCGCCAACCTGATCGCCCTGGTGGTCACCGCGGTGGCGAACACGGCCGCCAACCGCCGGCTGACGTTCGGCATCCGGTCGCGGACCGGCGCCGTACGCCACCATCTCGCCGGCCTCGCCGCGTTCGGGATCGGCCTCCTGCTCACCAGCGGCTCGCTCTGGCTGCTGCACGCCGCCGCTCCGCGGGCCGCCCACGCGACCGAGGTCGTCGTACTCGTGCTCGCGAACGCCGCCGCGACGCTGGTCCGGTTCGTCGCCCTGCGGCGGGTGATGGCCCCCGCCTGAGCCACCCCACCCTCTGGGCGGGCTCAGGCGTCGACCAGCTCCGGACGCTCGTCCGGGTCGGCGTCGCCGGAGCCCCAGTGACCCTCGAGATGCGGCCGGTGGAGGCTCTCGCCCTCGACGTCGACGTTGGGGAGGATCCGGTCGAGCCAGGCGGGGAGGTACCAGGCCTTCTCCTTCATGAGGTACATCAGCGCGGGGATGAGCAGCATCCGGACCACGAAGGCGTCGAAGACCACGGCGACGGCGAGCGCGAAGCCCATCGACTTGATGATGACGTTGTCCATCATGATGAAGCCGGAGAAGACGGCGGTCATGATCAGCGCGGCGGCGGTGACCACCCGGGCGGAGTTGCGGAACCCGTCGACGACCGCCTCGCGGAAGGTCGCGCCGTGGACGTGCGCCTCGCGGATCCGGGTCACGAGGAAGACCTGGTAGTCCATCGCGAGTCCGAAGACCACCCCGACGAGGAAGATCGGCATGAAGCTGACGATCGGCTGGCCGGCGAAGAGCCCGAAGGTGCCCTTCTGGAAGACCAGCACGGTCGCCCCGAGCGTCGCGAGGACGGAGAGCAGGAAGCCGAGCGTCGCCGTGAGCGGCACCAGCAGCGAGCGGAACACGATCATCAGCAGGAGGAAGGCGAGCCCGATGACGATCGCGAGGTAGACCGGCAGCGCGTCGCTGAGCTTGGTCGACACGTCGCTCTGGATCGGGCCGGTCCCGGTGATCCCGATGGTCGTCCCGGTCTGCCGCTCGATCGACGCCGTGCCGTCGCGGAGCGAGGAGAGCAGGTGGTCGGTGGCGACGTCCTCCGGTCCGGAGGACGGCTGGACGAGGATCATCGCGCCCTTGTCGTTGCTCTGGGCGAGGAGGACGTTGGCGACGCCCTGCTGCTTGCCGACCCAGCCGGTCACGGTCTGGTACGCCGCCTGCTGCTGCGCCGGGTCGCCGGCCTGCCGCCCGTCGACGACGACGAGCATCGGCGCCAGCCGGCCGGGACCGAACGCCTCGGTGACCAGGTCGGCCGCCTTGCGCTGGGTGGTGTCCTGCGCCGCGGTCGAGTCGGTGGGCAGCGCGAGGTGGAGGTCCTTCATCGGGACGGCGAGGGCACCGAGCGCGACGACGGCGAGAAGCACGAACACGAGCGGCGCGCGGCCGATCAGCCCGGCCCAGCGGGTGCCGTTGTTGACGACCAGGCCGCGGGCGTCACGCTTCGGCCTGTTGCGGCGGAAGCGGCCCTTGAACGCCCACGACTTGAGCATCCCGAGGATCGCGGGGAGCAGCGTGAGCGCGACGAGGACGGCCACGAGGACGGTGGCGGCCGCGCCGGCACCCATCCAGGCGAGGAACGGGATGCCGACGACGCTGAGCGCCGCGAGGGCGATCATCACGGTCAGGCCGGCGAACACCACGGCGGAGCCGGCGGTCCCGACGGCGATGCCCATCGCCTCGGCGCGGTCGTCGGTGTGGTCGAGCTCGCTGCGGAACCGGGCGAGGATGAAGAGTGCGTAGTCGATGCCGACCGCGAGACCGATCATGCTGGCGAGGGCGGTCGTGGTCGACGGCATGTCGATGAAGCCGGTCAGTGCGGTGATGCCGCCCAGCCCGACGCCGACCCCGATCACGGCGGTGACGATCGGCATGCCGGCGGTCACCAGGGCGCCGAAGGTCAGCGCGAGGATCAGCAGGGCGATGAGGATGCCGATCGCCTCGGCGCTCCCGCCACCCATCTCCTGGGTCTGCATCCCCTGCCCCATCGCCTCGACGGTCAGCCCCGAGGCGCGGGCGTCCTTCATCACGTCGAGCACGTCCTGCTGCGTCGAGGCCTGCACGTCCGCGACGGAGGGGACGTCGAAGGTGAAGTCGATGGTGCCGACCCGGCCGTCCTCGGAGAGCGGCGAGACCGCGACGAGGCTCTTCTGCGCCGCCGCGAGCGCGGCGGCCCGGTCGAAGGACCGACCGGCCTTCTTCGCGGTCTTCGCCTGGGCGTCCACACCGGCGACGGCCTGCTGCTTCAGTGCGGCGGCCTTCTCCACAGGACCGACGGGACCGTCCTGACCGCTCGGGACGGTCGGCACGGTCTTGAGGTCGGTGACGAGGTCGGCCACCGCGGCGGCGTACGTCTTCTCACGAAGCGTGTGTCCCTTCGGCGCGGCCACGACGACGGTGACGCTGGGCGCGTCCGCGCTCGCCTCCTGGCCGTCGAAGAGCGTCCCCTGCAGCTCGGCGGCCTTGAGCGAGGGGATGCCGGGGATGGTGAAGGCGTCGGAGGTCGGCTTGCTGAGCGTCGCCGCGGCCCCGCCGACGGCGAGGATGACGAGGAGCCAGCCGACGAGGAAGAACGGCCACCGCCGGTAGGCGGTCTTGCCGAGTCGGTAGAGCAGGGAAGCCATGGGTGGGTCTCCTGGAGGGTGCGTCCGGTCGGGAGCGTTCGGGTCGGTGGGGCAGGTCAGCGGAGGAGGTCGACGAGGGCGTCGAACGTGCGGGTGAAGGCGTCTGCGAGGGAGCCGTGCGGATGGTCGAGGTAGTCGTCGAGCGCCATCTCGAAGACGACGACCATGACGCGGACGGCGAGCTGAGCCCGCGCCATCGGGAAGGCGGCGCCCTCGCGCTGCCGGATCACCTCCGCGAAGCGTGCGGTGCCCTCCTCGAAGCGGGCGTGGGCGGCGTGCATGACGCGCGGGTCGCTGCGCAGGACGCGGCGTACGCGCGCCAGCTCGGCCCGGTCGGCGGGCCGGTCCTCGAGCATCGTGAGGGCGAGCGCGCGCAGGTCGGCGACGAGCTGTCCGGTCGGGCCGCCGGCGACGAAGGTCGCGATGTGGTCGGGGTCGGGCTGCTTCTCCGGGCCGAGGATGGCGGCCATCTTGCTGGCGACGTGGTTGAAGAGCGTACGGCGGGAGACACCCACCGCCTCGGCGAGCTGCTCCATCGTCCAGCCGTCGAAGCCGTGCTCGTCGGTCAGCGCGAGCGCCGAGTGGTGGATCGCGTGCGCGGTGCGCGCGGCACGCGGCGTCGTTGCACTTTCGATCATGAAGTGCAATATTGCACTGCGCCCTCCAGAGTGCAAATCGAGGCAAGGGTGGAGGCGCGCGACATGTGATTCCGGTTACTGATCGGTAACACACTTCGCTCGCCGTGAGAACCCCTGGCGGCCTGCGGGATATCTCACCTGGCGGTGGGCCTACCCAAGAGACGACCGTCACTGGCACGCTGCCCTCTTGTCCCCGCCGGGGGACCGCTGAGCGAACTTCGCCTGAACGAGCCTGAACAAAGGAGTCCGGACGATGCTGATCGGTGTCACGCGCGAGACGAGACCGGGGGAGACCCGCGTCGCGGCGACCCCGACCACGGTGAAGCAGCTGGTCGCGCTGGGCTACGACGTCCTGATCGAGACCGGTGCCGGGGAGCTGTCGAGCTTCGCCGACGATGCGTACGCCGAGGCGGGCGCGCGGATCGGGACCGCCGAGGAGGCCTGGAGTGCCGACGTGGTCTTCCGGGTCAACGGTCCGACGATCGAGGAGGTCGGCCGGCTGCGTGACCAGACGACGCTGGTCTCGCTGCTCTCGCCGGCCCTCAACCCCGATCTGGTCGACGCGCTGGCCGCGCGCCCGATCACGGTGCTGGCGATGGACGCCGTGCCGCGGATCTCGCGGGCGCAGTCCCTCGACGTGCTCTCCTCGATGGCCAACATCGCCGGCTACCGCGCCGTCGTCGAGGCCGCCCACGAGTTCGGCCGGTTCTTCACCGGCCAGGTGACCGCGGCCGGCAAGGTGCCGCCGGCGAAGGTGCTCGTCGCCGGTGCCGGCGTCGCCGGCCTGGCCGCGATCGGCGCCGCCTCGAGCCTCGGCGCGATCGTGCGGGCCACCGACCCGCGTCCCGAGGTCGCCGACCAGGTGAAGTCGCTGGGCGGGGAGTACCTCCCCGTCGTCGTCCCGGAGGAGGAGCAGCAGGTCTCCTCCGACGGCTATGCGAAGGCCACCTCCGAGGCGTACGACGCCGCCGCGGCCCGGCTCTACTCCGAGCAGGCCGCCGACGTCGACATCGTGGTCACGACCGCGCTCATCCCGGGCCGGCCGGCGCCGCAGCTGTTCACCGCCGCCGACGTGGCCGCGATGAAGCCGGGCTCGGTCATCGTCGACATGGCGGCCGCCCAGGGCGGGAACGTCGAGGGCAGCGTGGCCGACCAGAAGGTCGTGACGGCCAACGGCGTGACGATCATCGGCTACACCGACCTCGCCGGTCGGCTCCCCACCCAGGCCAGCCAGCTCTACGGCACCAACCTGGTCAACCTGATGAAGCTGCTGACCCCGGGCAAGGACGGTCAGCTCGTGCTCGATCTCGATGACGTCGTGCAGCGCGGCATCACCGTCGTACGCCCGAACGGGAGCGTCGGCGAGAAGATGTGGCCGCCGCCGCCCGTCCAGGTCTCCGCGGCGCCCGCGGCGGCGCCGGTCGCCGAGCCCGCGCCGGCCAAGGAGAAGAAGAAGCTTTCCCCGGCGGCCAAACTGGGGCTCATCGCCGTCGGCGTGGTCGCGCTCTTCCTGATCAACGCGTTCGCGCCCGACCCGCTGCCGGAGCACTTCACCGTGCTCACGCTCGCGATCGTCATCGGCTACTACGTGATCGGGAAGGTGCACCACGCGCTGCACACACCGCTGATGTCGGTGACCAACGCGATCTCGGGCGTCATCGTCGTCGGCGCGCTGCTGCAGGTCGGGCAGGACCACCTGTCCATCCGCCTGCTCGCGACCGCCGCGATTCTGCTCGCCTCCATCAACGTCTTCGGCGGTTTCGCCGTCACCCGCCGCATGCTCGGCATGTTTCAGAAGGGCTGAGGTAGATCAACGTGTCCGCACTCTCCATCGCGAACGCGGCGTACCTCGTCGCCGCCCTGCTCTTCATCCTGTCGCTGGCAGGACTCTCCAAGCACGAGACCGCCCGCAACGGCGTCTGGTACGGCATCGCCGGCATGGTCATCGCGCTCGCCGCGACGATCGGCCGCGTCGTCGACGGCCACCCCGGCTACGGCCTCGCGCTGCTCATCGGCGCCGTGATCGTCGGCGCCGCGATCGGCCTGTGGCGTGCCCGGATCGTCGAGATGACCGGCATGCCCGAGCTCATCGCGCTGCTCCATTCCTTCGTGGGTCTGGCTGCCGTCCTGGTCGGCTGGAACGGCTACCTCGAGGTCGAGCGCGAGTCGGCGCAGGCCGGCTTCGACCTCGGGTATGTCGGCAGTCTGCTGCGCATCCACCACGCCGAGGTCTTCATCGGGATCTTCATCGGCGCGGTGACCTTCACCGGCTCGATCGTGGCGTTCCTCAAGCTGTCGGCGCGGATGAAGTCGGCCCCGTTGATGCTGCCCGGCAAGAACCTGCTCAACGTGGGTGCGCTCGCCGTGTTCGTCGCGCTGACCATCTGGTTCGTCGCCGACCCGCAGCTGTGGCTGATCATCGTGGTCACGGCGCTCGCGCTGGCGCTGGGCTGGCACCTGGTCGCCTCCATCGGCGGCGGTGACATGCCGGTCGTCGTCTCGATGCTCAACAGCTATTCCGGCTGGGCCGCCGCCGCGTCCGGCTTCCTGCTCAACAACGACGTCCTCATCGTCACCGGCGCGCTGGTCGGCTCCTCGGGTGCCTACCTGTCCTACATCATGTGCCAGGCGATGAACCGCTCCTTCCTCTCGGTCATCGCCGGCGGCTTCGGCATCGAGGCCAAGGCCTCGGGCGACGAGGACTACGGCGAACACAGGGAGATCACCGCCGAGGACGCCGCCGACCTCCTCGCGAGCGCGTCGTCGGTGGTCATCACGCCGGGCTACGGCATGGCGGTCGCGCAGGCGCAGTATCCCGTCGCCGAGCTGACCCGGAAGCTGCGCGAGAAGGGCGTCGACGTCCGCTTCGGCATCCACCCGGTCGCCGGCCGCCTGCCCGGCCACATGAACGTCCTGCTCGCCGAGGCGAAGGTGCCCTACGACATCGTCCTCGAGATGGACGAGATCAACGACGACTTCGAGAGCACCGACGTCGTCCTGGTCATCGGCGCCAACGACACCGTCAACCCGGCCGCGGCCGAGGACCCCGGCTCGCCGATCGCCGGCATGCCGGTCCTCACCGTCTGGGAGGCCAAGGACGTGATCGTCTTCAAGCGCTCCATGGCCACCGGCTATGCCGGCGTCCAGAACCCGCTCTTCTTCCGCGACAACACCCAGATGCTCTTCGGGGACGCCAAGGACCGGGTCGACGCGATCGTCGACGCGCTCACCTGAGCGTCGAGCCCCGTTCGTCGAGCAGCGGCTCGTCGAGATGCCCCGCCGCGGGTGCCTCGGCGGGCCGCTCGCTCGTGGTGGAGGTGGCCGCGGGCGGTGCGGCCGCGTCGGCGTCGGCGCCCGGGACGGCCGCCCCGGTGGCGCCGTCGACCGACCGCGTACGACGTCCGAGGTGGCGCAGCCAGGCGGGCGCCACCAGGAACGCCTCGGCGCGCAGCGCCGCCGTGGCGACCTTCGGCAGGTCGGCGGGGGTGCGGAAGACGAGATAGCGAGGCGCCCACTCGGGGTGGTACTTCGCGTTGGCGCGGTAGAGCGACTCGATCTGGGCGAAGCGCGAGGCCCAGAGCAGGAGCGCTCGCCAGAGCCGGATGACCGGGCCGGCGCCGAGCCGCTCGCCGCGTGCGAAGACGCTGCGGAAGACGGCGAAGTTGAGCGAGATCTTGCTGGCGCCCAGACGAGGAGCCTGCTCGACGAGGGTGGCCACCATGAGCTCGATGACGCCGTTGCCGGACTCGCGCGAGCGGCGCATCAGGTCGAGGGAGAGCGCGTCGTCGCCCCACGGGACGAGGTGGAGCAGGCCGACGAGCTCGCCCGCCGCGTCGGTCGCCGTGACGAGGACCGCGTCGCCGTCGGCGGCCTCGCCGAAGCGACCGAGTGCCATCGAGAAGCCCCGCTCCACCGAGCCCTCGCGCCAGGCGGCCGCCCGCACACGGACCTCGTCGAGCACGTCGGGGGCCAGGTCCTGCACCCGGGTGCAGGTCGCCGTGACGCCGGCCCGGCTGGTGCGCGCCACCGCCTGGCGTACGCCGCGCATCGTGCGCCCCTCGAGGCTGAAGTCGTCCACGTGCAGGATCGCTTCGTCGCCGAGCTCGAGGACGTCGAGCCCGGCCTTGTCGAATGCCGTCGCGCCGCGCTCGGAGCAGCCCAGGTTGGCCGGGGTCCAGCCGTAGGCGCGGGCCTCGTCGAGCCAGGCGCCGATCGCCGCCGGCCAGGCGGCCGGGTTGCCGACCGGGTCGCCGGCGGCGAGGGAGGTGGTGCCGACCACCCGGTAGGACACCGCCGCCTGTCCGCACGGGCTGAAGATCGCGGAGCGTTCGTCGCGGGTGGCGAAGTAGGCGAGCGAGTCGATCCAGCCCCAGCGTGCCAGCAGCGCGTCGACCAGGCCGCGCTCGTCCTCCGTCATCGGGTGGGGCCCGTCGGCCGGCTGCATCGCCACGACCACGGCGACGAACAGGACCGCGGCCCCGAGGACCGCCAGTCCGACCTCGGAGCGGGTGAACGCGCCGTCGCTGGTGAAGCGGACCGGGCCGGGGACGCCCAGCAGCCCGAGGAGCGCCTGCCAGAGACGGTCGGCCGCCGTCGTACCGCCGGCCTGGCCGTCGACGTCCGTCGCCAGCCACAGATAGCCCAGAGCGGTGGCGACGAGCGGGCCTGCGGCGAGGACGACGGCCACGCGTCTCCCCGAGCGGGGATCGGGTCGGGCGCCGAAGTGGCGTCGGGACCGCAGCAGAAGGACCGTCAGGCCGAGGCAGAGCAGCGACTCGAGGACCTCCAGACCCTTGAGCAGGTGGAGCACGGTGGCAAGCCCGGAGAGCGCCACGGCGAGCACCCAGGCGCGTCGCTTCCCGCGGCGCAGGGCGCGCGAGAGCGCGATGAGGATGACCCCGATCGCGGCTGCGCCGGTCGCCGCGGCGGCCGGGAAGGCGTCCGGCACCATCTCCCGCACGAGGTGGGCGCGGGCCGCGATGCCGGGCGCGAACGTGCTCAGCAGGCACGTCACCCCCACCAGCAGCACGATCCGGCTCAGCCACGTCGGCGACTGCCAGGACCGCTGACACTCTTCCTCTCTCGACACGGAGGGCGACTCTAACGGCCGGGACCGGCCCGATGGCGGACGCGGCGACCGGCCGGCGGGCGCAATTGTCTGCGGCCGGCCGCGGCCACGGGGCAGCATGGAGGCATGGACGTGCTGGAGAGGTTCTTCACGCCCGAGGGGCGACTGCACACCATGCCGAGCAAGCACGCGAAGCTGCTGCTCGTCCTCGACCGTGTCGCCCAGGCCTTCGAGCCGGGGGTGAGATATCCCGAGCGGGAGGTCGACCGGATCCTGCTCGGCGTCCACGACGACCATGCCGCCCTGCGCCGCTACCTCGTCGAGAACGGCTTCCTCGGCCGGGAGGCGGGCATCTACTGGCGCACCGGCGGCACGGTGGACGTCGGGGCGGTCTCTGCGGGTAGTCCGGGACCTTCCGGTCGGTCTACGCGCGAGTAACCGACGCGAACGTCCCGGAGTATCCCGCCGTGGACCTCCACCCGGCGCCTACGGCTTGCGGCGGTGCGCGGCCGGCCGGCCGGTGAGCGCCTTGAGTACGCCGTCGGCGACCGTGCGGCGCCGCAGGATCGGGGTGTCGTCGTACGCCGCCTCGCGGACCCCGGCCACGACCTCTCGTAGGACGGCGTGGGCGTCCTTGCGGGGCTGCCAGCCGAGCTGGAGGGCGGCGCGACTGCTGTCGAGCTGGGGCAGCTGCCAAGCCATGTCGAGCCAGCCCGCGTCGACCTGCTGCAGGTGGAGGCGCCAGGACAGGTCCGCGGCCGTGCGCAGCACGCGGAACGGCACGTGAACGTGCCGGGCGCCGAGCGCGTCGGCGAGGTCTGCGGGCGTGAGGACCGGGTCGGCGGCGAGGTTGAACGCGCCCGGCACGCGCGCCTGGATCGCGCGGAGGTAGGCGTCGGCGACGTCGTCGGCGTGGACGAGCTGAAGCCGCACTGCGCGGTCGAGCGGCAGGACCTTGAGCAGCCGGACCGCCCCGGCCGGGACGACCGCGGGCAGCGTGTAGCGCAGGACGCCGGACGCGCCCCTCCGCTGCCCGATCAGCGACGGCCGCATCCGGGTGACCACGATCGAGGGATGGTCGGCGTGGAAGTCGTCGAGGAGCCGCTCGGCGGCCGCCTTGTGGCGGGAGTACGGCGACGTGGGCACTCCCTCGGTCGGGTGTCGCTCGTCGGCGAGCCCCTCGCCGGGGGAGTAGGCGCCGAGCGAGGACATGTGGAGCACGTGCCGGACGCCGGCGTCGGCGGCCGCGCCGAGCACCTCGGTGGTGCCGCCGAGGGCGAGCCGCTCCAGGTAGGCCTCGTCGTGGGTGGGCTGGAACCCCCACGCGAGGTGTACGACGGCGTCGGCGCCCCGGAAGGCGCGCCGCAGGACGCCACCGGGTGCATGCGTCAGGTCGACGCTGTGCCACTCGACCCCGGGATCGTCGGCGTACGGACCGTGCGCAGCGACGGTCGGCCCGCCGTCGCGGCGCCGGGGCGGGGGCCGTCGCGCGAGACCGACGACCTCGTGACCCGCGCCGGTGAGGGCACGGAGCAACGCTGTGCCGACGTTGCCGGTGGCTCCCGTGACCGCGATCCGCATCCCCTCCGGTATCCACCGCGGCGCTGCTCAACCGGTGGGCCGGGCCGGCGGCTCGACCCGTGACCCGGCCATCCAAATCCAACCAGCGCAGTGGACAATAGGGGCATGACGGAACTCCAGCGTGCCCCGCAGCCCGGTGCCGAGGACCTCACCGACCACCTCCGCGACCGGTGGAGCGTGAGCGTCTTCGACGACAGCCACGAGCTCACCACCGACGAGGTCCGACGGCTCCTCACCGCCGCCCAGTGGGCGCCCAGCGCCGGCAACAGCCAGCCGTGGTCGTTCCTCGTCGCCACCCGCGGCTCGGTCGCGCACGACGTCCTCGTCAAGCACCTCTCCCGTGGGAACTCCGGCTGGGTGCCGCGCGCCTCCGCGGTCTTCATCACGCTCGCTCAGGTGGCGGAGGACCCGGAGGGGAACGGGCCGAAGTGGCCGACGTACTCCTACTACGACCTCGGCCAGGCCGCCGCCCACCTCACCGTGCAGGCGGCCGCGATGGGGCTGGCGTCCCACCAGTTCGCCGGCTTCGACCACGACGCGGTCGCCGCCGACCTCGACGTCCCGGCGTGGTGGCAGGTCATGACCGGCATCGCCGTCGGCGTCCGCGGCAACCCGGCCGACGTCGACCCGCGCGACGCCGAGCGCGAGGACCGCGAGCGCACCCGTCGGCCGCTGTCGCAGATCGCCTTCGGCGAGCGGTGGGGCGTCGCCTGGGAGGGGTGAGTCCCGGGCGACGCGGCCCGCATCCTCAGCGCCCCGACGACTCCACCGCGTAGAGCGCCGCACCGACCGCGCCGGCGTTGTTGCGCAGCGTGGCGGGGACGATCTCGGTGTCGAGGTCGAGCAGGGGGAGGAACTCGTCGGCCTGCTTGCTGATCCCGCCACCGACGACGAACAGGTCGGGCGCGAGCAGCTTCTCGACGGTGCGGTAGTACTTCTGCAGCCGCTTCGCCCACTCCTTCCACGACAGGTCCTCCCGCTCCCGGGCGCTGTTGGCGGCCCGGGCCTCGGCGTCGTGGCCGTCGATCTCGAGGTGGCCGAGCTCGGAGTTGGGCACCAGCACGCCGTCGTACAGCAGAGCTGAGCCGATCCCCGTCCCGAGCGTCGTCACGACGACGAGCCCACGTCGGCCCCGGGCGGCGCCGTACCTCACCTCGGCGAGCCCGGCGGCGTCGGCGTCGTTGACGACGTGCACCTCGCGACCCGTGGCCCGGGTGAACAGGGCGTCGGCGTCGGTGCCCTTCCAGGACTTGTCGATGTTGGCCGCCGTGCGTACGACGCCGTGGTGGACGACCCCGGGCACCGTGACGCCCACCGGGCCGGTGCAGTCCGGGAAGTGTCCGAGGAGCTCGACGAAGATCGCGGCGATCGCGTCGGGGACCGACTTCGCGGGGGTCTTGATCCGCACGCGCTCGGCGGCGAAGGTGCCGGTCGCCAGGTCGATCGGGGCGCCCTTGATGCCGGTGCCTCCGAAGTCGATCCCGAACGGCACGATGGTCTGCGCAGGCTGGTCCGAGCCGGTCATGGCCCCATCTTCACCTACTGAGCGGTCGCTTGTCCGCCTGGCAATAACTGGGAGACGGACCGCGCGGCGGCTGGGATCCTTGGGGTGTGCCCACCGAGCTGACTCTCGAGCGTCACGTCGCGGGCCTGGGTGAGGCGATGTCCGCGTTCGTGCGGTACGCCGACCGGGCCGGTCTCGACGCCGCCGTCCCGACCTGCCCCGACTGGACGGTGCGCGACCTGACCGCCCACCAGGGCATGGTGCACCGCTGGGCGACCAGCTTCCTGCGCGGAGTGCGGACGAGCGACCCGGAGGCGTGGGAGCGCGCCGGTCGGGCGCAGACGGATCCGGTGGCATGGCTGGGGGCGGGCGCCGCGGAGCTCGCGCGCACGATCCGGCAGACGCCGGACGACGTCCGCGCGCCGGTGTTCCTCAACGACGCCCCGCGGCCGCGCGCGTTCTGGGCGCGGCGGCAGTGCCACGAGACGACGATGCACGCGGTCGACGCCCAGGCGGCCGCGCTGGGCCGGACGCCGGACGCCGTCGAGACCTCGTGGATCGAGACCGAGGTCGCCGTGGACGGGATCGACGAGCTGCTCGCCGGCTTCCTCACCCGGCCGCGTGAGCGGCTGCGCACCGAGGAGGAGTCGACGCTCGTCGTCGCGCCCGACGACAGCGGGTCGTGGTGGGTCGTCTCGCTCGGCCCCCGCCCCGCGCTGACGAGCCGCGGCAAGGGGCCGCTCCCGGACTCCGACTGGCTGCTGACCGGCACGGCCGTCGAGCTCTACCTGCGGCTGTGGAACCGCGGCCCCGCGCCCTCCCTCGACGAGAATGACTGGCGCGGCCTCGCGGCCGTCACCTGGTCCGGAGGCGGGTCGGCCGAACCCACACCTGCCGGGCAGCGGAAAGTCTCCGCGATGCCACGACCCCGCTCCTAGACTGCTCCTCATGACGGAGACGACGGAGGACACCGCCGAGCTGGCGCTGCCGCGTCCCCGCCGCCCGCGGTCCAACCGCGACCGGCTCATCGACACCGCGGTGGCGCTCACCGCCGAGCAGGGCTGGTCCGCCGTGACGATGGCCAAGCTCGCCGACGCCGCGCAGGTGAGCCGACAGACCGTCTACAACGAGATCGGGACCCGCGCCGAGCTGGCCGAGGCGATGATCCTGCACGAGCTGGAACAGTTCCTGGCCTGCGTCACCGAGGCGTTCGAGGGCGGTGACGACGACCTGCTCGGGGCGATCCGGCAGGCGTCGTACGCCGTCCTGCTGCGCGCTCAGGACAACCGGCTGCTCCACGCCATCGTGTCCGCGACCCACGGCGCCGACACCGAGCTGCTGCCGTTCCTGACCAGCCACAGCCACGGCCTGCTCGGCTTCTCCACGGCGATCATCCGCGAGCATCTCGACCGCTTCGACCTCCGGCTCACCCCCGAGGAGGCGGAGACGGCGATCGACTCCGTCGTGCGGATCGTCCTCAGCCACGTCATGCAGCCCGGCGGCAGCCCGGAGGAGATCGCCGACGACATCGCCTGGCTCGCCGGCCGCGTCCTGCATCTCTGACACGGTCTCCGCGCCGCGGCGCCTCTCGCCTACTCTTGGGTAGGGGAGGTCCGATGCAGTCACCTGGGGTGAGGCGGACCGGGTTCGCCGGGGGCGTGCTCGGTCTCGTGCTGGCGCTGTGCGCCGTGCTCGCGGCCTGCGGGGGTACGCCGGCGACGACCCCGGCCGCGGACCCCACCGGCTCCCCGACGACCGCCGGGCCAGCGTCCGCGAGCGCACCGACCCCCTCGTCGACCGTCCCGGTGGCCGATCCGTCCCACGCCGTACCCTTCCCCGGCCCACGCTCCGGCGAGCTCCACTCCGCCGACCTGCTGGTCTGGTCGCAGAAGTCGCTGTCCGACGCGGTGGTCGACCGGATCAGCCACGCCAAGGGCGTGACCGGCGTCGAGCCGTTCTCGATGGCCCAGGTGTCGATCGAGGACCGACTGCTCAAGGTCGCGGCGGTCGACCCGGCGACGTACCGCAACTTCACGCCCCTCAAGACCGCCGACTTCGACGAGGTCTGGGACCGGGTCGCCGGCGGCGAGGTCGCCGTCGACCAGACGAAGAGGAAGCAGGTCGTGCCCGACGCCAAGGGCTACGTCACGATGGGGTCGGAGAAGGGTGCGCCCGCGGTCCACGTCGGCGCCTACCTCGACCAGGTCCCCGGTCTCAGCGACGCCCTCGTGGTGAACCAGAAGTGGGGCGAGGCGATGGGGATCGCGCCGCACAACGCGCTCATCGTCTCGACGACCGTCACCGCGCCCGACCGGGTGGTCGCGCCGATCAAGAAGATCGTCGGCGCGAAGGTGTCCGTGCAGCGGCTCGACGTCGTCGCGCGGGCCGGGCTCGACATCCACGCCACCCAGACGGCGTACGTCGTCGGCTCCGTCGCGGACGCGGTCGGCCACTACACCTACCGCGCGATCGGCGGTGGCCGGATCGCCCCCGACCCGGCCTGGGTGGCGGCCCACATCACGACGGAGCAGGTCCCGATCCTCGGTGCGGTCACCTGCAACAGGCTGATGTTCCCGCAGCTGCGCGCGGCGCTCCAGGAGATCTCGGACCAGGGGCTGGCGCACACGATCCACGTCTACAGCGGCTGCTACAACGCGCGCTTCATCGCCGGCACCTCCTCGCTCTCCAACCACGCCTTCGGCCTCGCCATCGACCTCGACGCCGCCCAGAACGGGCGCGGCACCGCCGGCCACATGGACCCGCAGGTGGTCCGGATCTTCGAGAAGTGGGGCTTCACCTGGGGCGGGACGTGGCACTACACCGACCCGATGCACTTCGAGATGAACCGGATCGTCCGCCCCGGCTGAGCGAGCGATGAGCCGAGGTTTGGACGGGTCCCGCGCGCGGGGGCGCGCGAGAGACTGCCCCTGGCGGGGGCCAACGCCATGAAGATCCTCACCTCCGACGAGTTCGCCGCCTTCCCGATCGGCCTGGCCGTCGAGCTGCTCCACCGCTACCGCAAGACGCCGCTGGTCCTGCCCAAGAGCGCGACGGCCGAGCAGCAACTGAAGTCGCTGGCGAGCCTGCTCGGCGACGACAGCGACCCCTACACGCGCGTGGGTGGTTTCGCCGGGAGCAAGGTCGGCCATGCCGTCGGCGATGGCCTCGAGTCGGTCGGCCACTCGGGCGACCTCGGCGCCTCGCACGTCTGGCACTCTGTGTTCGGATGAGGAAGGTGACGATGACCCCGCTCGTGGCGGACGAACCGCCGGTGGCGCCGCTCCTGCTGATCGGCGGCATCGGCGTCCTCGTGCTCCTGCTCGGTGTCGGCCACTACCGAGGCTGGCAGAAGAGCGGCCTCCTCCGTGTCCCGTTCGACTCGATCCACTTCATGCCCGCCTGGTTCGGGGCTGCCATCGTGATCGTGGCCCTGGGCTCACTCGGGAGCCGCCTCACTCCCTGGTTCATGGTCCTGGCTGCAGTCGGGTTCATCCCGTTCGCGGTGGCGCTCGTCGGGCTGTTCTGGCTGCCCGACCGGCTCCTCCCCGCGTGGTACGTCGCCTGGCGAGGTCGCGGACGCCCGGCCGACGAGGTGGCGAGCCGCGCCGACCGCGCCTACGACGCCCACCGAGAGCGACGCGCCGCGGAGAAGGCCCAGGAGAGGGCAGCCCGGAGGCGCTCATGACGTCCACCCCGACCGGCTCCGTCCACCGGATCGGCGACCCGGGGAGCGCTGCGAGCCTCGAGGTCCGCTGGTTCGTCTGGTCGGTCGGGAGCTCGACCGCGGACGGGTGGCTGATGGTCACGACGGAGTCCGCCGGCCTCCACCGCATCGAGTACGACGGCCCGCGGGCCCGGCTCGTCCCGGTCCCGACGGAGGTGGCGCTGCGCTACCTCCTCGTCCTCGCCGGCTTCGAGGTCGGCGCGACGAGCTGACCCGTCCCTTCCCCGCGGCTCCCGAGGCGCGGGTGCGAGGACGGGGAGGTTTCGACCCTGCGCCGGTGGGGAAGCACGCGTGTGGCTGGACGAGGCATACGCGGCGAGGCGAGGTGACGTCGGATGGTGGAGCGCAGTCCGGGACCGTTCGCCTACTTCCAGGACCTGCACGGAGGGGTCAACGGCGACACGATCCGCGCCGATGCGTACGGCGCGGGACTGCACGCCGGTGACGTCTCCGCGCTCGCGTCCCAGCTCGAGGGCGACTCGCGCACCGTGGCCCGGCAGCTCGATGGGCAGATCACCTCGCTGGTGCAGCTCAACACGCGGGCCGCGAGCGGCTCGGCGACGCGGGTGGCGGCGCGGGGTCACTACGCGGTCGCGCTGCTGGGGAGCTTCGCTGGGATGGTCGACCTCTTCGACATCACCGTGAACTCGCTGAACCACCGCTACCGCTCGGATCTCGCCTCCGCGATGCGGTGGAGCGGGAAGGCCGCATCGGAGACGCCGTCGAAGAAGGACGACCAGTTGGTCGACGAGGCCCATCTGGGGCCCTCGATCAAGGCGGCGCTCAAGCCGGAGTACCAGACGGCACTCCGCGACCTCGACGACAACGCGGACGCGATCGCCCGGAAGTTCCGGGAGGGGCCGACCGTCGACAATGTCCGCGCACTCGTCCGCGCGGGTCTCATCCCGTTGCACGCCGAGTCGCTCTATCCCGGGCTGCACCTCACCGATGAGGACAGGGCGGCGTACTTCTACTCGCTGGCCTATCTGCCCTCGGCACCCGATCCGGACGAGCCCGACATCCCCGACGAGGATGTGCCGCCGCCCGAGCACCACTGGTGGCAGACGGCCTTGGACGGTCTCGAGGACGCCGGCGCCTGGACCTACAACCACACCGTCGTCCCCGGGGTCAACGGTCTGGCCGACGTCGGGCAGGCGGTCGTGGAGCATCCGGGCGACCTGCTCTCGATGCTTGCCGGGGCTGGTCTCATGGTGGTCGGCTCGGGCGGTGAGGCGGGCGGAGGCCTCCTCGACGCGACGGGGGTCGGCGCGGTCGCCGGCGTCCCGATCAATGTCGCGGCCGCGGCCGTCATCGCGTCCGGCGGGACCCTCGCCGCGGCCGGTGGCGCGGACCTGGCCCACAACGCCGCCCAGAACCACAACACCGTCCTCAACGAGGCGCACGGCGCCGGTCGGAGGCCGGGGGATCCGCTGCCGGACGAGTCGCGGCCGAGTGCCGCTGGTAGCGACTGGAAGGGTCGCGTGGCCAACAATGGCAATGGCGACGTCTGGCAGGCCCCCGGGAACGTCGACGCACCGAGGGGGAGTCCGCGTAACGCCAACGTCTTCCGAGATTGTGATCCCGATCCTGACTACCCGAACGGCTACGTTCGGTTCTACAACGAGCACGGCCAGCCGCTGCGCCTCGACGGCAAACCCGGTTCGGATGCTCAGACTCACATTCCGAAGAACCCAGATGGCAGCTACCCCGTGCCGGAAGGATGGAACCCATGATCCCCGACTTCGCGGGCCAGACGATCGACATCGTGCGGATCGACTGGGGCCTGCACCTGTGGACCAGCGAGAATTGGGAGTTCGTGCTGTCGAACACCATCCTCATCACGGTTCAGCAGGAGGGTGGCGTCGAGCAGCATGAGTTCGATCCCGACGTGGAGGAACGGCCCCTTCCTCCGGTGTTGGAGCCGATCGTGGGGGCGAGGATCGAGCAAGTCCTTGTCTCAAAGGGGGGCGACCTCAGCATCCAATTGGCTGGCATGCACCTCACGGTGCCCGCGAGACCGCGCTACGAAGCGTGGCAGCTGGCCGGGGGCAAGGGCAACGAAATGTTCATCTGCATGCCTCGCGGCGAGCTGATGCACTTCTCGCCTCTGGCGGATGAGCCCCGAGACGAGGAGAGGAACGAGAAGGAGACATGACGGATCGCGGCTTCGGTATGGACGCCACCGGGTTGTACGGCACGGGCCGGACCGTCTCGAGGCGCTCCACCGTCGGCGGCGCCGCGGCGCGCGGGCTGCTCTCCAGCCTCGACTCGGCCAGGGGCGGTCACCCTGCCGTCGCGAACGCCCTCTCGGCGTACGTCACCGAGCATCACGGGTTCCGTGGGCGGATCAACCGGAAGCTCCCGTGATCCCCGATTTCGCTGGCCAGACGATCGACATCGCACGCATCGACTGGGGCCTGCACTTCTGGACCAGCGAGAACTGGGAGTTCGTCATCGAGTGTCCCATCGTGGTGAGCGTGCAGCGGGACGATGGCGTCGAGCAGAGTGCGTTCGACCCCGCAGTCTCGGAGCGCCCGTTGCCGCCGGAGCTGGAGCCGATCGTTGGGGCGAGGATCGACCAGGTTCTCGTCTCCGGCGCCGGCGACCTCAGTATTCAGCTGCCCGGCCTGCACTTGACGGTGCCGGCTACGGAGATGTACGAGGCCTGGCACGTGATCGGGAAGAGAGGTGAGATGTTCATCTGTTCGCCGGGCGGCGAGCTGATGCACTTTCCGCCCTTGGCCGAGACCTCTGCTCAAGACGACGAGGCGCCTGGGGAGGAGACGTGACCGATGACGGCTTCCGTATGGACGTCACGGGGTTGTACGGCACGGGCCGGACCGTCTCAGGGCGCTCCACGGACGGTGGTGCCGCGGCGCGTCGGCTGCTCTTGAGTCTCGACTCGGCGAAGGGCGGTCACCCGGCCGTCGCGGGCGCCCTTTCGGCGTACGTCACCGAGCATCTCCTCGACCACGCGACGAGGTTGGCGGGGCAGGTCGAGACCGCTGGCGGGAACGTCTCGAATGTCGCGGCGACCGTGCGGGACGGTGACAACGCCGCCGGCGCCGCGCTGAGCGGTCTGGCCGGCGCGGTCAGCGGCCTCGGCGAGCGGATCAACCGGAAGCTCCCGTGATCCCCGACTTCGTTGGTCAGACGATCGACATCGCACGGATCGATTGGGGCCTGCACCTGTGGACCAGCGAGAACTGGGAGTTCGTGCTGTCGAACACCATCCTCATCACGGTTCAGCAGGAGGGTGGCGTCGAACAGTATGAGTTCGATCCCGACGTCGAGGGACGACCGCTGCCCCCGGAGCTGGAGCCGATCGTGGGGGCGAGGATCGAGCAGGTCCTGGTCTCCGCCCGGGGGGACCTCAGTATCCAGCTGCCCGGGCTGCACCTGACAGTGCGGGCGATACCGAAGTACGAGGCCTGGCAGCTGGCCGGCAATCGGGGGGGAGATGTTCATCTGCATGCCGGGCGGCGAACTGATGCATTTCTCGCCGCGATGGCCGGCGCCTGAGGAGGACGAGACACCCAAGGGGGAGACATGACGGATCACGGCTTCCGCATGGACGTCACGGGGTTGTACGGCACGGGCCGGACGGTCCCGGGTCGCTCCACGGACGGTGGCGCCGCGGCGCGCGGGCTGCTCTCCAGCCTCGACTCGGCCAGGGGCGGTCACCCTGCCGTCGCGAACGCCCTCTCGGCGTACGTCACCGAGCATCACGGGTTCCGTGGGCGGATCAACCGGAGGCTCCCGTGATCCCCGATTTCGCTGGCCAGACGATCGACATCGCACGCATCGACTGGGGCCTGCACCTGTGGACCAGCGAGAACTGGGCATTCGTCATCGAGCGCCCCATCGTCGTGAGCATGCAGCGGGACAGTGGCATCGAGAAGAGCACGTTTGACCCGAGCGTGGCGGAGCGTCCACTGCCGCCCGAGCTGGAGCCGATCGTCGGGGCGAGGATCGACCAGGTCCTGGTCTCCGCCCGGGGGGACCTCAGCATTCAACTGCCGGGCCTCCATATGACCGTGCCTGCCTCAGAAGACTACGAGGCGTGGGAGGTCATCGGTCCGGGCGGTGAGCGGCTTCTCAGTCCGCCAGGCGGCGAGTTGATGCACTTCCTGCCGTTGGCCGACGGGTCCACCGTCGATGAGTCATCCGAGGAGGAGGCATGACCGACCGCGGCTTCGATGTGGACGTCGCGCGGCGCGCGGGCTGCTCTCGAGCCTCTACTCGGCGAAGGGCGGTCACCTGGCCGTCGCGAACGCCCTCTCGGCGTACGTCACCGAGCATCACGGGCTCGGCGAGCGGATCAACCGGAGACTCCCGTGATCCCGGACTTCGCTTTCCTCGTGTCCGAGGGTGGTGACCTCACCGTCCACCTGCCGGGCATGCGCCTGGTCGTGCTCGCCGGTCAGTACGAGGCGTGGCAGATGGCGGGCGGCAGGGGCAACGAGATGTTCATCTGTTCTCCGAGTGGCGAGCTGATGCACTTCTCGCCCTTCCCGGACCCGCCCGGTGGTGCGACGACCGATTGACCCGGTTGCGTAGGGTGGCCGCCGTGACGATCCTCGACGACGCCCGCCCGGGCATGGACGACGCCATCCGACCGCAGGACGACCTCTTCGGCCACGTCAACGGCACCTGGCTGCGCGAGACCGAGATCCCCTCGGACCGCTCCAGCTGGGGCCCGTTCGTGATGCTCGCCGACACCGCCGAGCAGCAGGTGCGCGCCATCATCGAGGACCTGACCGCCCAGGCCCTCGCCGGCACGGCCGAGAGCGCCGACGCGCAGAAGATCGGCGACCTCTTCGCCTCCTTCATGGACACCGACGCGATCAACGCCCGCGGCGCCGCCCCGCTCGCCGACCTGCGGGCCGCGGTCGACGGGATCCGCGACGTACGCGACCTGGCGGCGTTCCTCGGCGAGTTCGAGCGGATCGGCGGCCACGGGCTCTTCGGGTCCTACATCGACAACGACGACAAGGCCGCCGACCGCTACATCTTCAACCTCGTCCAGGGCGGTCTCGGGCTGCCCGACGAGTCCTACTACAAGGACGCGAAGTTCGCCGAGGTGCGGGAGAAGTACGTCGCCTACCTCGAGCGGCTCTTCACGCTCGGCGGCGTCCCGGCGTACGCCGGGGACCCGGCCACCGCCGCCGCGACCGTCCTGCGCGTCGACACCCGCCTCGCCGGGGGCCACTGGGAGCGCGCCGAGACCCGCGACAAGCAGAAGACCTACAACCTCAAGACCCTCGCCGAGGTCCGCGAGCTCTGCCCGGCCTTCGACTGGGACGTCTACGTCACCAACCTGTCCGGCGCGCGCAAGAGCGCCGAGGAGCTGCTGGGCGAGGTGACGGTCCGGCAGCCGTCGTACTTCACCCATCTCTCGACCGTCCTCGGCGAGGTGAGCGTGGACGAGTGGCGCAGCTGGCTGCTCTTCCACGTCCTGCGGTGGGCGGCGCCCTACCTGACCGACGACTTCGTCGAGACCAACTTCGACTTCTACGGACGCACCCTCAACGGCACGCCCGAGCTGCGCGAGCGCTGGAAGCGCGGCGTCTCGCTCGTCGAGGGGGCGCTCGGCGAGGCGGTCGGCAAGGAGTACGCCGCGCGTCACTTCCCGCCCGACTCCAAGGCCAAGATGGACGAGCTGGTCGCCAACCTGCTCGCCGCCTACCGCGTCTCGATCTCCCAGCTCGACTGGATGACCGAGGAGACCAAGCAGCGTGCCTACGACAAGCTCGACAAGTTCACGCCCAAGATCGGCTACCCCGACAAGTGGCGGGACTACTCGAGGCTCTCGATCAGCAAGGACGATCTGATCGGCAATGTCGCCGCGGCGTCCGTCTTCGAGACCGACCGCCAGCTCGACAAGATCGGCAGCCCGGTCGACCGCGAGGAGTGGTTCATGCTCCCGCAGACGGTCAACGCCTACTACAACCCCGGCACCAACGAGATCTGCTTCCCGGCGGGGATCCTGCAGAAGCCGTTCTTCAGCCCCGACGCCCACCCGGCGGAGAACTACGGCGGCATCGGCGCGGTCATCGGCCACGAGATCGGTCACGGCTTCGACGACCAGGGCGCGCAGTTCGACGGCGACGGCAACATGCACGACTGGTGGACCCCGGACGACAAGGCCGCCTTCGAGGTGAAGACGAAGGCGCTCATCGCGCAGTACGACGCCTTCGAGCCGCGCGACCTGCCCGGTGAGCACGTCAACGGCGCCCTCACCGTCGGTGAGAACATCGGCGATCTCGGCGGGCTGACGATCGCCCACACCGCCTACCTCATCTCCGAGGGCGGCTCGGCTGACCCGGAGGACCGCCGGCGGCTCTTCCTCAACTGGGCCTACGTGTGGCGCACTGTCCGCCGCAAGGAGCAGGCGCAGCAGTTCCTCACCATCGACCCGCACAGCCCGCCGGAGTTCCGCGCCAACATCGTGCGCAACCTCGAGGAGTTCCACGACGCGTTCGGCACCCAGCCCGGCGACGGGCTCTGGCTGGAGCCGGGCGCCCGGGTGCGGATCTGGTGACCGACGAGGTTGTGAGTCTCAGCGTGGGCTATGGGCCTCGCTGACACTCACAACCCGCACCGACAGCGCGGCGCTCAGGTGCGGTTCGAGTGGGGGACGACCGGCGCGCGGGCGCTGGTGGCCGCGGGTGACGTCGACGTCGCGGTGGTCGTCGACGTGCTCTCGTTCACGACGACGCTCACGGTCGCCCTCGAGCGGGGGATCACGGTGTGGCCGTTCCCGTGGAAGGACGCGCGCGCCGCGGCCTTCGCCGCGGAGCACGACGCCGTTCTCGCGGTCGGCCGGCTCGAGGCGGAGCGCGAGGGTGTCGGCGGGGTGAGTCTGAGCCCGGCGGGCATGGCCCGCGTCGAAGGCGTACGACGCCTTGTGCTGCCCTCACCCAACGGCTCGACCATCGCGACCCTGCTCGCGGACGCGGGCACGAGCGTCGTGGCCGCGTCGCTCCGCAACGCCACGGCGGTCGCCCGCTGGCTGACCGAGGGGCCCGCGGGCGGCGGCACGGTCGCCGTCGTGGCCGCGGGCGAGCGCTGGGCGGACGATTCGCTGCGGCCCGCGGTCGAGGACCTGTGGGGCGCCGGGGCGGTGGTCGCCGCGCTCGTCGACGGCGGTCAGCCCTCCCTCGGTCTCTCGCCCGAGGCCGGCGTCGCGGAGGCCTCCTTCCGCGCCGTCCGCCCGCGCCTGGGCGAGGAGCTGCTCGGCTGCGCGAGCGGACGGGAGCTCGTCGCGACGGGGTTCGCCGCCGACGTACGCGTGGCGGGGGAGGTCGACGTCAGCGCCGTCGTACCGGTGCTCGTGGACGGGGCGTTCCGGGCGTGAGCCGGGGCGCCGGCAGCCAGCCCTGTGGAGGACGTCGTCGGGCTGTCGGGGGCCGCTGGTAGACAGGGACGCATGCCCGAACCCACCGTCACCGCCACCGACGTCCGCGAGCAGGCCGAGGCGCACCTGCGTGCCCTGGTCGGTCGTGAGGACGCCGTCCTCCGCGAGGACCAGTGGTCGGCGATCGAGGCGCTGGCGGTGGACCGTCGCCGGGCGCTGGTCGTGCAGAAGACCGGCTGGGGCAAGTCGGCGGTCTACTTCGTGGCGACGCTGCTGCTGCGCTCGGCGGGCGCCGGGCCGACGGTGATCGTCTCGCCGCTGCTCGCGCTGATGCGCAACCAGATCGCCGCGGCCGAGCGCGCCGGGATCCGTGCGGTGACCATCAACTCGACCAACCCGGAGGCGTGGGCGGAGATCGAGGAGTCCATCCACGCCGGCGACGTCGACGTCCTCCTGGTGAGTCCGGAGCGGCTCAACAACCCCACCTTCCGGGACGCGGTGCTGCCGAGACTGGCGCGCGAGTGCGGCCTCCTCGTCGTCGACGAGGCCCACTGCATCTCCGACTGGGGACACGACTTCCGGCCCGACTACCGCCGGATCCGCACGCTCCTCGGTGACCTGCCGGACGGCATCCCGGTGCTTGCCACGACCGCCACCGCGAACGCCCGGGTGACCGCCGACGTCGCCGAGCAGCTCGGCCGTGACGTCCTCGTGCTGCGCGGCTCGCTCGACCGGGAGTCGCTGCGGCTCGGCGTGGTGCAGCTGCGGACCCCGGAGCAGCGCCTGGCCTGGCTCTCCGACCACCTCGCCGAGCAGCCCGGCTCCGGGATCGTCTACTGCCTGACCGTTGCCGCCACCCAGGAGATCGCCGACTACCTCGCGTCCCGCGGCCACCACGTCGCGGCCTACTCCGGCCAGACCGAGCCCACCGAGCGGCAGCAGCTCGAGGAGGACCTCGCCCACGGGCGGGTCAAGGCGCTCATCGCCACCTCGGCGCTCGGGATGGGCTTCGACGCCACCCTCGGGTTCGTCGTCAACATGGGCGCGCCGTCCTCTCCGGTGTCCTACTACCAGCAGGTCGGGCGCGCGGGCCGCGGCACGCCCGACGCCTCGGTGGTCCTGCTGCCGGGGCCGGAGGACCGCGACATCTGGGCCTATTTCGCCTCGCTCGCGTTCCCGCGCGAGGAGCAGGTGCGACACACTCTCGACGCTCTCGCGCAGGCCGGGCGACCGCTCTCGACGCAGGCGCTGGAGACCTACGTCGACCTCGGCCGGTCGCGGCTGGAGCAGATGCTCAAGGTGCTCGACGTGGATGGCGCCGTCCGCCGGGTGGGTGGCGGCTGGGAGGCGACCGGCCAGCCGTGGGCCTACGACACCGAGCGCTACGCCCGCGTCGCCGAGGCCCGCCGGCGGGAGCAGCAGGCGATGCTTGACTACCTCGCCACCGACCGCTGCCGGATGCGCTTCCTCCGCGAGCAGCTCGACGACCCCGAGGCCGCCGACTGTGGCCGCTGCGACAACTGCGGCGGGTTCAGGCTCTCCGCGGCGGTGTCCGAGGGAGCGGTCGAGGAGGCGGCGGCCCGCCTGTCCCGGCCCGGGGTCCCGGTGGAGCCGAAGAAGCTGTGGCCCTCGGGCCTCGACCGGCTGGGTCTGGAGCTCAAGGGCCGGATCAAGGACGGTGCGGCCGAGGGACGCGCGATCGCTCGGCTGACCGACCTCGGCTACGGCCAGCAGTTGCGCGAGCTCTTCCGCGACGACACCCCGGACGGACCCGTGCCGGTCGCGCTGGTGAAGGCGGTGATCGAGGTGCTCGGCGACTGGCGGCCTCGCGTCCAGGGGATCGTCCACGTCGAGTCGGGCACGCGCCCGACGCTCACCCACGACCTCGCCGACGGCCTGTCGCGCTACCTGCGGGTTCCGGTCGTCGGGTCGTTCGCGATCCGGGACGACTCGGTGCTGCCCGGCCAGGGCGCCGCCAACTCCGCCCAGCGGGTGGCGGCGGTGACGCGGCGCTTCGCGCTGCGGGCCGACGCCGTGCCCGAGTCGGTGCTGCTCGTGGACGACCGGGTCGTCACCGGCTGGACGCTGACCCTCGGCGCCCGCGCGCTGCGCGACGCGGGCGCGACGACGGTCTTCCCGCTGGTGCTCGGCGTGGGCGGCTGACCCGCCCGGGAC
>NZ_JBFPJR010000023.1:0-65238 GCF_040838215.1 Nocardioides eburneus
CCCCCGAGGAGCTGGACGGCATCGGTCGTCACCTTCATCGCCGTGTCCGAGGCCAGGCACTTCGCCACCGCCCCGGCGGCCGCGACATCGGGACCGCCCGCGTCGATCTCGCGGGCGGCGGCGTACGTCGCGGCGCGGGCGGCGCGCACGGCGATCTCCATGTCGGCCACCATGAACCGCAGCCCCTGGAAGTCGGCCAGCGGCCGGCCGAACTGCTGCCGCTGTCTCAGGTAGTCGGTGGCGACGTCGAGCGCCCCCTGCGCGAGGCCGACGGCCTGGGCAGCCGCCGTGGTCCGCGTCCGGTCGAGGGTGTCGAGCGCGATCCGCATCCCGTCGCAGGGGCGGCCGACGAGGCGGTCGGCCGGCAGGCGTACGTCGGCGAGGTGGACCTCGCAGGTCGGCGACCCGCGCAGCCCCATCTTCCTCTCCGGCGGGCCGAACGAGAGCCCGGAATCGGTCGCCTCGACGAGGAACGCCGACAGGCCACGGCCGCGGGCGGCCGGATCGGTCGACGCGAAGAGGACGTAGACGTCGGCGCGGCCGGCGTTGGTGATCCACCGCTTCGTCCCGCGCAGCACCCAGCCGTCGCCGGTCCGGGTCGCGCGGGTGGCGATCGCGGCGACGTCGCTGCCGGCCTCGGGCTCGGAGAGCGCGAACGCGCCGAGCCACTCGCCGCTCGCGAGGCGCGGCAGGTAGCGCGCCTTCTGCTCGGCCGACGCGGCCAGCAGGAGCGGCACCGCCGTCAGCTCGTTCGCCCCCGAGACCTGCTGCGTCGTGGCGCACACCCGGGCCAGCTCCTCCGCCACCACGGCACCGGCCAGGTGGTCACCGCCCTGGCCGCCGTACTCCTCGGGCAGGGTGACGGCGTGCAGGCCGGCGGCGAAGACCGCGCTCACCCCCTTCTCGGGGAACGCGGCCTGCTCGTCGACCTCCGCGGCGTACGGCGCCAGCTGCTCCTCGGCGACCTGGCGCGCCACCGCGCGGAGCGCGAGGTGCTCCTCGTCGAGCCCGTACGACGGCCACCGACGCGCGGCGGTCACGGCTGCTCCTCGGTGAGCGCCGCGAGCAGCGGCAGGTTGTCGGCCACCGCCCAGTGGTCGGTGATCCGCCCGTCGACGACGGTGACGATGTCGATGACGTTCCACTCCACCCGGCGCCCGGTGCCCGGCCGTCCACGCCAGCGGCGTACGACGTCGCCGGGGCCGCCCAGGTCGTGGTCGACGTGACCGCCGTCGGCGTGGTCCATGCCCTCGTCCTCCCTCAACGGCCCTCGAACGGGTTCATCGGCCCGACGCCGGAGAGGATCTCCCCGACCCGCCGGGTGACGGGCCGGTGCGGCCCGTCGTCGGTGAGCACGTAGAAGCGGTCCTGCTCGAGGAGGACCGGCATGAAGGCCCGGACGCCGTGGATGACGCCGCCAGCGCGTCGACCTCGACGTCCGCCATGACGACGTTGAGTCCACGCTGGACGAAGGCGTGCGCCAGCGCGAGCCCGATGCCGCTCGCGGCGCCGGTGACGACGGCGGTGTTGCCCGGTTCGATGACGTCGGTCATGTCCCGCGACGCTAGAGGCCGGCGCCGGCGGAGCGCGACGGGTTCTCCGCGGGGCGGGAGGCGGCCGCGAGCTCGCGCCGCACCTGCGGGATCACCTCGGTGTCGAAGAGCTCCAGCGAGCGCAGTGAGTCCGCGCGCGAGAGCGACCCGAAGGCGAACGCCCCGGCGAGGTAGTTGATCCCCGAGACGGCCACCGCGTGCACGACCTGCGCGGCGACGGTGGCCGGGGAACCGACCAAGAAGCGGTACGACGCCGCCAGCTCGCGCACGTCGACCCGGTCGGGGTAGCGGTCGACGCCCGCCTGCCGCCACAGGTGCGTGAAGCTCGCCAGGTGGGCGTCGAAGGCCTCCTGGGCGAGCTCCGCGGCCCGTTCGTCGGTCTCCGCCACGACGACGTGGCGCAGCATCCCGAAGCGCGCACCGGTGTGCTCCCCGCGGGCCGCGAAGAAGCCGTCGGCGTGGGTGCGGATGACGTCGAGCGTCGGCGAGAGGAAGCCGAAGCCGAAGATGGTGTGCTGGCCCTGCGCGGCGGCGCGGGCGATCGACTCGGGGTTGCTCGTCGGATACCAGACCGGGGGCACCCGCTGCGGCCGGACGAAGAGCGGGACGGGGTCGCCCTCGGCCGGCGCGTAGATCCCCGTCTCGAGCGCGGCCATGATCCGCGGGACCGCGGCGGCGTACGTCTCCGCCTGCGACTCTGCGGTGCGACCGAACATCGCCGCCTCGATCGGCGACGAGCCCTTGCCGATGCCGATCTCGAGGCGGCCGTGGGAGAGCTGGTCGAGCATCCCGATCTCCTCGACGAGTCGCAGCTCGTCGTACAACGGGACGACGAAGGTGGTCGGCACCAGCCGGATCCGCGCGGTCTCGCGGGCCACCGCCGCGAGGAAGAGCGCCGGCGACGCGGCGAGCCCGAGCGGGGTGCCGTGGTGCTCGGCGACGTGGTAGCGGGCGAACCCGCCCGCGTCGGCGCGCCGCGCCAGCGCGAGCCGGTCCTCGTAGAGCGCGGCGGTGTCGCGGTCCGGCGCGACGTCGAGCCAGTCGAAGACGCCGAACTCGAGGTCGCTCACGGCGCCCCCTCGGCCCCGGAGTCCGACCCGGCCCCGCTCGTCGCGCGCGCCACGAACCGGGCGAGCAGGTCGCCGAAGCCGCCGTCGAGCCCGGTTCCCTCCAGCCCCAGCGCGAGGATCTCCGAGAGATGGGTGGCGTCCGGGATGGTGACGAAGAGCGGCGTCACGCCGTGCGCCGCCCACATCGCGCCGAGCAGCACGGTGGCCTGCCGGTGGAAGTGGGGTACGTCGAGCTCGGCGACCGCGAAGAGGAGCGGCAGCGCCGAGGCGGCCAGCCCCGGGAGCGCGGACTTCGCGGGCAGGTCGTCGGTCCCGTAGTAGTGCCGTGCGAGCTCGTCGAGGGTGTTGGTCGGCGGGTCGTAGACGCCCGACATCATCACCGCGCCGACGACGCCGTCGGCGACCGGTCCGCCGTGGCCGGCGACGTACGACGCCACGTGGGACGCACCCGCCGACTGTCCCATGACGACGATCCGATGCGGGTCGCCGCCGTACTCCTCGGCGTGCTCACCGAGCCACGCCACCGCCGCAGCGATGTCCTCGGCGGCCGACGGCCACCTGAAGTCCGGCGCGAGCCGGTAGGTCATCGTGACGCCCACCAGACCGTGGTCGGTGGCCCACCGGCCGAGGTGGTCGTAGAACGGGTAGCCCTCGCGCGTCTTGTCGCCGCCGACGAAGCCGCCGCCGTGCACGAAGAGCAGGACCGGGGCGCCCGCGCCGACCGCCGGGTCGGTGTGGACGTCGAGCCGGTGCCGTGGGTCGGGCCCATAGGCCCGGTCCCGGTCGACCACCGGCGCGCGGTGGTCGACCGCCTCGTGCAGCGGTGTGAAGAGGTCGTACGCCGCCTGGATCGTCTCGGGGTCGAAGCGGCGGCCGGTACGCCGCAGCTCCGCCCTCACCTCGTCGGGAAGTCGCGTCACCACGTCCCGACCCTCGGGCCGCCGAGGGTCACAGCGCAACGACCCTTCCTCCGGCCGGAACCCGCTCGGTCGTCCCCGGGTCGTCAGTCCCCGAGCAGGGCCCGCTCCGCGCCGATGGTGGTGTCCTCACCGTGGCCGGTGTGGACGACGGTCTCGTCGGGCAGGGCGAAGAGCTTGGCCCGGATCGAGGCCTCGAGAGTGGGGCGGTCGCTGTAGGAACGGCCGGTCGCGCCCGGCCCGCCCGAGAAGAGGGTGTCGCCGGTGAAGACGCAGCCCAGGTCGGGGGCGTAGAGGCAGACCGCGCCCGGCGCATGCCCCGGGGTGTGCAGCACCTGGAGCGTCGTCCCGGCGACCGTCAGCCGCTGTCCGTCGGACAGGTCGACGTCCCACAGGTTGCCCGTCGGATCGTCGGGACCGCCGTGGGTCAGCTCCCACAACGGCCGGTCGCCGGGGTGGAGCAAGATCGGCGCTCCGGATCCGCCGTTGACCGCCTCCCGCAGCGCGGGCGCGACCCGGACGTGGTCGTCGTGGGCGTGGGTGCACACGATCGCGGTGACCCGCCGGTCGCCGACCACGGCGAGGATGCCCGCCACGTCGTGGGGTGCGTCGATGACCAGGCACTCCTCGTCGTCGCCGACCACCCAGGCGTTGTTGTCCACCTCGAAGGTCTCCCCGTCGAGGGTGAACGTCCCCGACGTGACGCCATGATCAACGCGAGCGGTCGACGCCTCAGCCACTAGAGGATCACCACCGAGCGCAGCACGTCGCCATGGTGCATCTTCTCGAAGGCCGCCTCGATCTCGTCGAGCGCGATCTCCTCGGTCACGAACGCGTCCAGGTCGAGCCGACCCTGGCGATAGAGGTCGATCAGCATCGGAAAGTCGCGGGTCGGCAGGCAATCGCCGTACCAGCTGGACTTCAGCGCCCCACCCCGCCCGAAGACGTCGATCAGCGGCAGGTCGGGGACCTTCATCTCCGGGGTCGGCACCCCCACCAGGACCACGGTGCCGGCCAGATCGCGGGCATAGAACGCCTGCTTCCAGGTCTCCGGCCGACCCACGGCCTCGATGACCACGTCCGCACCCTCGGCGCCCTCGTAGAACCCGGCCGCGATCTCCTTGATCGCCGCCACCGGGTCCGTGGCCGAGGAGTCGACCGTGTGGGTCGCCCCGAGGGACTTCGCCTTCTCCAGCTTCTTGGCGTCGATGTCGACCGCGATGATCGGGCTCGCCCCGGCCAGGGCCGAGCCGGCGATCGCGGCCGCGCCGACACCGCCGCAGCCGATGACCGCCACGCTCCTGCCCCGGGTGACCGCGCCGGTGTTGATCGCCGCGCCGATCCCGGCCATGACACCGCAGCCCAGCAGGCCCGCGGCCGCGGGCCGGGCGTCGGGGTCGACCTTCGTGCACTGGCCGGCCGCGACCAGCGTCTTCTCCGCGAACGCCCCGATGCCCAGCGCCGGGGTGAGCTCGGTGCCGTCCTCGAGCGTCATCTGCTGGGTGGCGTTGTGGGTGTTGAAGCAGTACTGCGCCTCGCCGCGCTTGCACGCCCGGCACTGGCCGCACACCGCCCGCCAGTTGAGGATCACGAAGTCGCCCGGCGCCACGCCGGTCACGCCCTCGCCGACCGCCTCCACGATCCCGGCGGCCTCGTGGCCCAGCAGGAAGGGGAACTCGTCGTTGATCCCGCCCTCGCGGTAGTGCAGGTCGGTGTGGCACACCCCGCACGCCTGGATCTTCACGACCGCCTCGCCCGGGCCGGGGTCCGGCACGTTGATCGTGACGACCTCCACCGGCGCACCCTTGCTGCGTGCGATGACGCCCTTGACCTGCTGCATCCGACTCCCTCTTCCCAAGCTCGGCGGCCGCCTCGCTGCGGCACGTCTCCGAACGTAGCGAATGCACGCAGACGTCCGCAGGGGTGATGGACGGATCGCCGCCTGCCGGACATGTACGGGGTGTCATCATCGGCGAACAAGGGAGCTGCCATGGACCTCAACGAGCTGCTGACGCGCAGCGCACCGCCGGTCACGACGCGGACACCGAACCTCGACCGCGAGCTGCGTGACCTGGCGGCGGCGGCCGAGCAGGCGGCGCGGCCGCGTCGCCGGCGGCTGCGGGTCGGCATCGTCGGCGCCGTCGTGGTCGGCGTCCTCGGCGTCGGCGCCGCCAGCGCGACCGGCCTCGTCCCCGCTCCCGGGTGGGTGCCGTGGACGTCGTCGTCGGGGAAGTCCTGCCGGATGCAGCTCGACGTGGTGCCCGCGCTCGACAAGCACGGCAACGTCATCAACGGTGAGCCGCTGCCCGGTCATTTCACCCAGGCGGAGCAGCAGGAGGCGCTGGACGAGGCGCGGGCGTTCCTCGCCTCCTACGACTACGCCTCGATCGACCGACCCGCCGCCATCCGGGCGTGGAAGGCCGCCGAGGCGAAGGTGCGGGCAAGCGAGCCGCCGGGCGAGCGGCAGCCGATCTTGCGCGGCGCGGACATGGAGCAGATGGCCATGTCGCGCGTCGTCTGGCGGGACCTGAAGGCGCACCTCACCGCGCACGGGATCAACTGGCGCCTGGTGGTCAGCGGCGAGTCGTGGCGGTGCGAGTGATGACGCCCGAGTCCCGCGCGATGCTCCGCATCGCGCTCCGGGAGACGTCCACCGACCTGCTCGCCTACTTCGAGCGCCGGGTGCGGTCGCGCGAGGACGCGGCCGACCTCCTGGGCGAGACGATGCTGCAGGCCTGGCGGCGTACGGACGCCCTCCCGGAGACCGCCGAGCGGCAACGGATGTGGTTGTTCACCATCGCCGCGCACGTGCTCGCCAACCACGCCCGGTCCGTACGCCGGCGTACGGCGCTCGCCGACCGCCTCCGCGACCATCTCTCCACCGCGCCGACGAGCCCCGACCCGGCCGAGGCGAGCGCCGTCCGCGACGCGGTGCTGCGGCTCCACGACGCCCAGCGCGAGCTGGTGATGCTGATCCACTGGGACGGCTTCACCATCGTCGAGGCGGCCGAGCTGCTCGGACTCAACCCGTCGACGGCGCGGGGACGGTATGCCGCGGCCCGCCAGGCCCTGCGGCAGGCGCTCGCCGAGACCGTCTCGCCCTGAGACCCGGGGCGCGGCGGACGCGGGGCGGATCAGGCGACCCGTGACCGATAACCGGGGAGGAGCTCGTCCACGAGCGCATCCGTCTGCGCGGACGCACCGAACGGCGAACCTTCGGCCCCGATCGCGGCGTACATCGCGTCGGCGACGGACCGGCTGTCGTCGACGGAGCCGTGGCGGGCCTCCAGCTGAAGGCGGGCGCGCCACAGCTCCTCGCTGGCCGGCGCGAGCGCGAGCCCGCGGGCGAGCGCGTCGCGCGCGGACGCGATGTCACCGGCCGCAACGTCGGCCTCGGCGAGCGCCTGCGCGGTGAGGACGACGGCGAGCGCGATGTCGGCCTCGACCGGATCGACCTCGAGCCAGGTGTAGCGACCGGCCGGCACGCCCTCGAACGCCGGGCCGCGGACCAGGCCCAGCGCGCGGCGCAGGTGCGTGCGGCGTACGCCGGGGTCCGCCTGGGCGGCGGCTCGGTTGAGCGCCTCACGGAACGCGGCCCAGTCGAGGTCGACGGTGCCAGGGGTGAAGCGCCACACGCCGTTGTCACCGGCGAGCACGGGGCGGCCGTCGGTGGTCGTGCCGAACCAGTCGGACAGCTGCCGCAGCACACCGTCGCGCAGGTCGGCGTCGACCCCCCGCGGCCACAGCGCGGCGCTGATCCGGTTGGCGTGGACGCCGCCGGGATGGAGCGCGAGGAAGCAGGCGAGCTCGGTGAGGAACTCCCGCCGGTTGGCACCGACCTCGCCGGGAGCGGTCACGGTGACGGTCCCGAGGACGCCGATCCGGACCTGCGCGTCGGTCGCGACGGCCGGCGTACCCTCCGCCGCGAGGACCTCGGCGAGTGCGTCGAGCCCGACCGACCGGTCCATCTCCGGCACCTCGTAGAGCGAGCTGAGCCCGCGGGTCGCGCGGACGTCGAGGACCTGCGCCTGGACGTCGATGCCGTGCTGGGGCGCGGTGAGCCGGCCGTCGGCGTGGGCGGCGAGGGTCATCGCCGCGTCGGGAACGGGACCGATGACGACGACGCCGAGGGCCACCTTGGCATCGGCGGCGAGGGCCTGCAGGTGGGCAAGCTGCTCCGCGGCCGGGAGCCCGGAGCAGACGACAAGGTGGTAGGTCCAGTCTTCTCGCTCCGGCCCGGCCGCACCCAGGCGGGCGTCGAGGACGGTGTCGCGGCCCGCGTCGCGGCAGCGGGTGCGCTGGTCGCGGGCGATGTTGTCGAGGCTCTCGAGCACCCGGTCGAGGTCGTCGACGCGGCGGACGTTGCCCTGCCCGACGAGCGCAAGGTCGTCAGCGAAGCCGACGAGGGTGACCGTACGACGGTCCGCCCACGCGTGGGTGGCCGTGTCGACGGCGATGCTCATCGCGAGGCCGCGAGCGGTCGCCTCGTCGCCGTCGAGCGCGACGAGGCCCGGCACGGCCTCGGGGTTGACCAGCAGCAGCGAGCCGTCCTGCCGGCGGCCGACGCAGACGAGGCCCGGGAGCGGGGCAGCACCGTCGGTCGGCGTCGCCGCGCCGTCGGCCAGCGTCCAGATCCGGTCGCTGCGGGCGTCCCAGCCCGGCGGCGGCGTCCCCGGCTTGGCGCCGTCGAACGCCATCGCGACGCCGGCCGGTCCGACCGACACGCGCAGCGGCGCCGGCGTACCGAACACCGGTCGCCACGAGCGCAGCGCCCGGTCGAGCCTGGACGCGGCGCCGGGGTCGGACTCGGAGCGCAGGCTCACGCCCGGCGGCGGTCCGTCGGGGTCGGGAGTGGGGTCCGTCGGGTCCGGGCGACCGCCGGCCGCGACGGCGCGGGCCCACAGCTGGCCGGTGGTCAGCGACGCGCGACGCCGTCGGAGGCCGGCGAAGACGCCCGCGAGCGCGAGGCCGCCGGCGACGCCGAAGTACGGCGTCCACTCGGCGCTCACGTGGAAGCTCCCAGAGCCGTCAGCCGTGCGTACGGCGGACGGGACCGTCGCCTCGTCGCCGTGGGCCTGGACGCCGGAGCCGCCCTCGGGCGCGGCCTTCGCCCCCGGGCCGCCCTGGGCGCCTGGCTCGTCCGCGACGTGGGCGACGACCTTGAGCCCGGGGCCGTGCGCGTCGTCGGGGAGGCGCAGCACCCAGCCGGGGAAGATCAGGTCGGCGTCGCGCAGCACCCGGCCGTCGGCCTGGGTCAGGCCCTTGTTGAGCTCCCAGATCTCCTTGTAGCGGATGCCGTTGCCGAGATAGCGCTCGGCGATGTCCCACAGTGTGTCGTAGTGACGCCCGGCGGGCGGCCTCACCTCGTAGAACGTCTGCACCCCCGCCCTCACGTCCTGCCGGTCGGCGTCGACCAGCTGCGTCGCCGACGGCAGCGCGCCGCCACCCGGCGACGACGGGATCGCCTCATGACCCTCGCGGGCCATCGGGGACGCGTGTGACTGGCCGGCCACGGCGACGTGGCGGGGCGCGTCGTGGATGCCCGCGGAGACGGCCGCCGAGGCGGGCGCGAGCGTGGCCGCCGTACCCCCGGCGAGGAGGGCGATCGTCGCGATCGCCCGGCGGGCGAGGGCCTGGGTGCCGATCCCGGCACCCGGGATGTGGGGCGCGACGCCACGACGGCGGCGCTCGGCGATCGCCTCGACCACGAGGCAGACCACGAAGTGCGCCCAGGCGAGCCAGACCACGAAGGCGAGCACGTGGAGCACCGAGTCGGCCGAGGTCTGCCGGGTCAGCCAGTCGAGCGAGGGACGCTCATGGGGCCACGGCGTCCCGAACGCGGCGAGCAGCCCGATCGGGACGCCGATGACGACGACGAGCGTCGCCACGAGTGCGAGCAGGCCGCGGGCGATCTCCGATCCGCGGCTCGGCAGGGCCTGGCTCCGGGGAAGCCTGGCCGCTCGGGTTGCTCGGGTCCGCTCCATCGTCGATCGCATCGCGTCTCGCCTCGGTTCGTCGCGCGTCCGGCGCGCTGTGGTTGCTCAGTAGATGACTTGGGGTGGCTGGTTCGGGGTCTGGACCTCCTGGACCGGGAGGACCTGGTGCAGCCGCATGGTGAAGCCGTCGCCGAGGGCATGCATCTCACCGGGATGGCCGTAGGTCACCTTCCACTCCACGGTGACCGACACATTGAACGCATCCTTGACGTTGTCCGGGATCGGCTCGGTCGCATACTTCCGCGCCGACGCGCTCGAGCGCGGGAACGTGATCGAGCAGGCGCCCTTGGGTTGGTTCGCCGGCGCGGCACCCTCGACGTACGGCGTGCCCGGCTCACACGTGACCGACTTGATGCCCCGCTGGTTGGGGTCCACCGTGATCCTGGTCGCCTGCGCCCGCATCACCAGACCGTTGGTCCGGATCTGCTTGAACGGCCCACCCATCGCCTTCCCGGCATACGGCCCCTGCGCCACCACCCGCTTGGTACCGGGGTCCAGCCACGCGAAGGTGAAATACGTCGGATACCCAACAATCGGGGTCCGGTTCGGCTCCGTCCGCATCACCGGCACCGGCAACTGCGCATCCGCATGGACCTGGTCCCACAAGAAGTCCGTGATCGGGTTGTGATGGTCGGAGGTATCGGTCCCGGACGGCACCCACACCAGCGACAACGACAGCCCCCGATCGGTCCCGCCGTCATAGGTATCGAAGTCGATGTTCTCCAAACACGACATCAACAGGTAGCGACCCTCGCCCGGGTTCGCGTTGAACGGCACCGGATACCCCGCGGGCGGCTCGCTGTAGCGACACCGCTGCAACGACTCCCGCCCGAACCGCTCCCGCAACGTCTTCGACACCCCCGACGCACCCAACGTCACGCAATACGAGCCCATCCCCGACCCGTTCGCATACACCGAACACGCCATCGGCGGCGAGGCCGGCGCCGTCGGGTTGGACGGGGTCGGCGCCGACGCCGGCACATACGTCTGCTCCGTCACCGTCCCCGAACTCACCTGCCCAGCAGTACCAGCCCCGGCATTCGAGTCGCCCGACGACGGGTCGATCCACCCGGCGTGAGCCGCGGAGGGCCGGGCGCTGACTGTGACGACGGCGAGGAAGCTTGCCAGCGCAATCTTCGGGAGGAACCTACGGTTTGACGTCACTGGGGTGCACCCCCTGCGCATCTCCCGTTGCCGCTGACCTTGGTGAGCTTCCACGTGCCCCCGACCTTCTTGAACGTCATCTCGTAGCGCCCCCAGTAGTTCTCGGGGCCCTGGTAGAGGTTGCCGTTCGGCTTGCGGTAGTCGTACGAAGGCATCCAGAAGCACAGCGTCGCGGTAGCGCCCTTCCTCTTGGCCACTCGTGCGACAAGCCGCCGGTCGACGTGGTACCTGTTGCTGGCGGCAGTCTGAACGGCCGTCACCATTAGTTGCCGCACGTCTTCCGAGCCGGCCCGCCCGAGAAGTCCAGGGACCAATCGACCTCGATTGATCGACCCTTGGACACCCTCGTTGACCTGCTTCGCCGCCAGGACAACGGGGTCGGTGGCGTACTTGTCCCAGTTGAGGATGTCGACCGTCACGCCGTACTTGCCCTTCGGCTGCGCCGGCGGACCCGTCGGCGACGGAGCCGTGCTCGAGGGCGCGGACGAGGTCGTGGACGTGGACGGCGACGAGGATGGGGAGGTCGAGGGCTTGGCCGAGGGATCGCCGCCGCATGCGGTCAGGGCCAGCGTCAGGGCAGCGGCCAGCCCGGTCAGGTGCCCACGAAGGCGCGTCATCGGTCCCCCAGATAGCCCGAGCAAAGACCGCAGCAGTATAGGAACGCCCCACGCGGGGCCCGCTCATCTCGGTGCACCACCCTGGCACTTCCCGGTGGACTTCGTGCCAGTGATCTTCCACGACCCCTGAGCATTGCGGAGATTCGTCGAGAACCGCAGCCAATAGTGCTGTGCCGGGCCGTACCACTTGTTCTGCTTGTCGTAGTACCCGTAGCTCGGGCCCCACGCACACGACGTCAGCGACGCCCGGTGACCGTGGGTCTTCACCGAGGCGATCCGAAACTTCGCGGTGACGGGCATGTGCAGCTTGTTGTGCCACCCGAACTCAAGACTGGACACCAACGACGAGTGCATCGACGCCGCGAACAGGTCCGTGAAGCCGGGCGCCAGCTTCCCCATGTTGGCGGAGCCTTGGAAGGCCTCCACGGCCTGCTTATAGGCGAGAACGACGGGGTCGGTGGCGTACTTGTCCCAGTTCAGGATGTCGACAGTCACGCCGTACTTGCCCTTCGGCTGCGCCGGCGGACCCGTCGGAGACGGAGCCGTACTCGTGGGCGCGGACGCGGACGGCGACGAGGATGGGGAGGTCGACGACTTCGCGGACGGGTCCCCACCGCCGCACGCCGCCAACCCCAGCGTCAGCGCAGCGACCAGTCCGATCAGGTGCCCGCGATGGCGCGTCATCGGTCCCCCAGATAGCCCGAGCAAAGACCGCAGCAGTATAGGAACGCCCCACGCGCCGACCAATCGCCGACAAGAGACCCAGACCTGTGGGCGGACATGTGGGGAACCTCCAGCAAACCCGAGTACATCCAAGGAGACGCTGCCGCTGCCCGTCTATGACACGGACACCGCCACCCTTCCCCACCTCGCCCCGACTACACCTACCCCCGACCAGGAGCGCGCACGATGACGCCAGATACGTGACGGCTCAGGACACCGCGGTGGCCACACCTTTCGGGTCACTGCCCGATGCCAGGAGTGACGCATGGCTTGTCGGTGGGCGTGGGGGTGGGCGTGGGCTTCTTGGTGTGCTTCGGCGGCTTGGGGCCCTTGGTCTTCGACGGCTTGGATGGCTTGGGCGGCTTCGGGGTCTGGGTCGTGCACGGAGAGATCGAGATCTCCGGCGGTGAGGGCGGGGCGGTCGGCACGGGGCCGGCCGACGGCGGGGCGACCGAGGGCGGCGGCATGGTGGCGAGCTTGCCGGTGTCCGGGCCCGAGATGCCGCTGATCGGTCGAGCAAGGGCCTGCCCGCCCGAGGTGAGCGTCGACCGGCCGATCATGGAGAGCAGGATCGCCTTCGACTCCACCTTGGTCGACACGCTGACGCCGTGGAAGGTCCCCGCCGAGCCGTCGACGGCGGTGATGTGGGGGACGCACCGGACCAGCTGGGGGTCGTTGCTCATCGCGTTGTCGCAATACTCCCGCGCCGCCCGGAGGGCGAGCGAGGGCACCAGGTCGAGCCGCGGATCGGTGACGTCGACCTCCTGGGCGCCGGCGCGGGCCGCCTCCTCGGCGTACGCGATCGCCCGGCCGTGCGCGTTGAGCTGCCGGCCACCGTCGATGACGAGCCCGGCGAGCAGCAGGATCACCAGCGAGACGATGATGACGAACGGGGAGATCGACCCCCGCTCGTCGGTGCGGAGGCGCCTCATCGGTAGGGCCGGTATCGGTCGAGCGGGCTGGTGAAGGTGCGCTTGATCGTCACCGACTTCATCGGCAGCGCGGTGAGGTCGCTCAGGTCCAGGGTGCACGCGACCGTCACCGACACCGAGTCGATCGCGGTGGGGTCGTTGGGATCGGGGAGCCCGAAGGCACCGCTCGTCATCGTGATCGAGGTCACCCGCGCGCTGTCGCGACACGACGACGGAGCGTCCCGCATCGCGTCCGCGACGACGTCGCCCGCGATCTTCGGGACGTCGGCGCGGACGTTCTGCGCGGTGGCGGCGCGGGCCGCGTCGCGCGACGACTGGTCGACGAGGTTCTCCGCCTGCGCATAGCGCGCGAAGACGAAGATCAGCATCAGCAGCGCGAGCAGGAACGGCGCGACGATGACGAGCTCGAGGCTCGACGTACCGGCCTCGTCGCGGCGCCTCATGAACCCGCCTCGGCGTCGTTGCGGAACTGCTCGAGCGTGGCGTACGACGTCTGCTCCACCTCGACGGTCCCGCCGAGGGGCAGGACGACGTCACCGACCACCAGCATGCTGACTCGCCCCGTCGTGGTGTCGATGGTGCCGACCGCCGTGGCGTGCTTGAGCCGCCCGAGCTTCTCGGCGTAGTTGACCGTGACCTGCTCGGCCGCAGAGACGAAGGCGTCCGGATCGGAGTTGCTGCCTGCGAGGCGGAGGTAGGAGACGCCCTCCCGCGACGCGGACTGGGCGGTGTCGCGCGCGTAGAAATAGAGCGCCGCCTCGATGATCAGGAAGATCAGCAGCAGGAGGATCGGCGCGATGATCGCGAACTCGACCGCGCTGGCGCCAGACTCGTCCCGGCGGCGCGCGCCGGAGCCCGAGCGGCCACGATCAGTAGTTGCTGCCGTCCTTGATCTTGTTGGCATTGTCGTTGACCACGCTCGTGATGACCTTGGCGATGATGAGCGCCAGCACCACCACGACGGCGGAGATGATCGCCCATTCGATGGCCGAGGCGCCGAGCTCGCTGCGGCCCTCACGGCGCATGCGTTCGGCGTGTCCACGGGCCCACACGATGATCGTGCGGGCGTGGAACAACTCTGGTGGCATCGGAGGTCCCCCTTGCTCATCACGCCTCAACCGAGCTGGCTCACGGCAGGGTAGGCCAAAAATATCAGGAAGGCGACGCACATCAGCAGCTGAGCCATCAGCATCGACTGGGAGCTCTCGCCGGCGGCTCCCTCGACGTCGACCAGCTCCTTGCGCCGGATGCTCTCCGCCCGTGCCATCAGGGAGCTGCGGATGCGCGCGCCCTCGTCGCCCGCCAGCGCCAGCGCCGATGCCAGGTCCCGCAGCTCGTCGACGCCCAGGTCCCGGCCCAGCCGGGCGATGCCCTCCCACGGCGTCCACCCCATGATGCGGGCGTTGGAGAGCGACTGCCGCAGCAGCACCATCGCCCAGTGGTCGCCGAACGACGAGGCGGCCATCAGCGCCTCGGGAAGACCACGTCCGCCGGCGAGGTTCATCGCCACCAGGTCGAGGAAGGCCCCGGTGACGTGCCGGAAGTCGCGCCGCCGTGACTCCGCCTCCCGTCGCAGCGCGAGGTCGGGCAGGAAGAACCCGGCGACGCCGGCCGCGAGCGCACCCACCAGGGGCATCGTCGGGGCGTCGGCGAAGCCCACGAGCCACAGCACCGCCGGCAGCCAGACGAGCCCGACCAGGCCGAGGAGCAACTTGTTGCCGAGGTGCGTCGCGAGCGAGCGGTTGAGTACGGCGAGGTCGGTCCGCGTCCGGCTCAGCTGCCACCCGCGGCTCGCGACCTCCGACTCCAGGCGCGCGCCCACGCCCTCACGCAACCGGTCGATCCGGCCGTCGCCGGTCGCGGCGCTCGCCGTGATCCCCGAGCGAGAGCCGTGGGACCGGTCGAGGCGCGACAGCGTGGCGACGATGCCGGGCGCAGGCCGGGTGAAGGCCAGGACGAGGATGAGGATCCCCGCGCCGACGGCGGCGCCTGCGAGCAGCTGGAGGATCATCGGCGAGCACCGTCCTTCTCGCCGTCACGAGCAGGCTCCGACACGACGAGGAAGCGCTGGGGCTCCGCGACGCCGGCGAGCCGGCGCAGCCAGAGCACGCTCCCGCCGAAGAGCACGAGCACCAGGGCGAGGACGAGCTGGCCCGTCACGTTGCCGTAGGGCTCGACGTAGCTCCGGTTGAAGATCACCAGCCCGCCCGCGACGCAGACGATCACGCCGACCACGATCTGGACGCTCCGGCGGGTGCTTCGGCGACTCGACTCCACCCGGCGGCGTACGTCGAGCTCGTCACGGGCGGAGTCGGCCAGCGCAGTGAGCACGTCGCGCAGCCCGGGGCCGCGGAGGCGGGCGTTGAGCACGAGCGCGGCCACCACCAGGTCGGCGGACGCGTCGCCGAGGTCGTGGGCGAACTTCAACAGCGCGTCCGGGAGCGGCTCGCGGACACGGAGCCGGTCGACGAGCAGGTTGAGCGCCGGCCGGATCGACGGGGCCGCGTTGACCGCGGTGGCGGGGATGGCCTGCTCGAGCCCGACCGCCCCGGCGATGGTGTCGCGGAGCGACTCGATCCAGGCGGCCAGCCCCTCCGCGCGCACGATCGCCTGCCGCTCGGCGCGGGCACCGCCGAAGAGCCGGTTCCAGAACGCGATCACGGCGCCGACGACCACCGCGAGCACGACCCAGCGGGTGACGGCCAGGACGACGACCCCGGCGAGTACGCCGAGCAGCGCCTGGCGGGCATTGCGGCTGCCGAACGCCAGCGCGCGTACGACGCGATCCGACCGCACCTTCGCGGGGCGGCGGTCGACCCGCAGAACGAGCATGGCCAGCCCGATCCCGGCGATCGCGCCGGCAGTCACCGCGAGCGGCAGGCGGAGCTGTTCGATCATCGTCGCTCGCTCACGCCCACTGCCCGTGGACGGCGGGGCGGTAGCCGTGCTCGGACAGCTCCTCGATGCAGGCGATCGGCGCATGGGCCGCCGCGCGACCCTGCCGGTCGGGCGCGAACACCTCGCTGGAGAGCACCTGGGCGTCGTACCCGACGATCTCGCGGATGCTCTCCACGACGCGGTACTGACCGCCACCGGTCGCGTGATCGTTGTGCTTGCGGAGGAAGACGACGAAGTCGAGCGCACCCGAGATCAGCATCCGCGTCGCCTCGAGCGGCAACCGCTCCCGGGCCTGGAGCGCGTAGGTGCCGATGCGGTTGAAGACCTCGAGCGAGGAGTTCGCGTGGATGGTCGACAGCGAGCCGTCGTTGCCCTGGCTCATCGCGTTGAGCATCGTCACGATCTCGTCACCGAGGACCTCGCCGACGATGACCCGGGACGGGTTCATGCGCAGCGAGCGGCGGACGAGCTCGGCCATGGTCACGCCGCCGCGGCCCTCGGAGTTCGGCAGCCGCTCCTCGAACGCGACGACGTTGGGGTGGAGGTCGGCGTAGTCGCCGAGCCCGAGCTCGAGCGCCCGCTCCACGGTGATCAGGCGCTCGGAGGCCGGGATCTCGTTGGCGAGTGCCCGCAGCATCGTCGTCTTCCCGGCGTTGGTGGCGCCGGCGATCATGATGTTCTTGCGGGCCAGGACGGCGGCCCGCAGGAACGACCCGACGTCCTCGGAGACGGTGCCGTTGCCGATCAGCTCGTCGAGGAAGACCTTCTGCAGCCGGGCCTTGCGGACCGAGACCGACGGCCGGGCGCAGACGTTCATCACCGCGGAGAGGCGCGAGCCGTCCGGCAGGCGCAGGTCGAGCTGCGGGTTGGCGGAGTCGAACGGCCGGCTCGACAGGCCGCTGTGGGCGGCCAGGACCTGGATCAGCTCGACGAGCTCCTCGTCACTGTCGGCGACCGGCGGGTGTCGCTCCTCGCGGCCGTTGCCGTATTGGACGAAGACGTGGTCACAGCCGTTGATGTCGATGTTCTCGACCTCGGGGTCCTCGATCAGCGGCTGCAGCCGGCCGACGCCGAAGAGCGCCGAGTGGATCGCGGAGGCGACCTCGAGCTCCTCCTCGGGCCGCAGCGGCGAGCGGCCCTCGGCCACCTCGTAGCGGGCGTGGTCCTCGAGGACCTGGACGATGAGCGAGCGGGCGTACTCCCGCTCGTCCTCCGCCGTCATCGGCGAGATCCCGCTCATCTGGTCGCGGCGGCGCTGCTCGTTGAGCCGGTCGGCGACCTGGGAGCGCAGGGTCCGGACGAGGTCGTGGTCGATCATGCGCGCTGCTCCTCGGCCGGACCGGTGTCCTCGACGTACGCCGGCGCCGTGCGCGCCGCGAGGGCGTGCGCGACCGGCACGCCGGACCGGGCGAGCGGCGTACGGTCGGCGCGCCCTCGGATCTGGCCGAGGAAGAACCCGGCGCCCACGGGATCGTGGGTGATGTGGTGGACCGCCTCCACCCGGGCCTCGGCCTGCTCGAGCACTTCCCGCACCTCGCGTACGGCGCGGTCGCGGCGCGCCGGCGCGACGACCGCCACGTGGACCGGCGGCGCCATCGGACCGCCGAGCTCCTGCTGCAGCCGGCCGAGCCGCTCGCGGAGGTGGATCACGTTGCTCGGGACGGTGTCGACGACCATGACCACGGCGTGCGCGCTGGCGAGCAGGACGTTCTGCGGAGTCTGGGCGCCGATGCGTCCGAGGTCGGCGATCACGTCGACGCCCGGGACCGCCGAGAAGAGCTTCGCCAGGTCCGGCCACGTCACCCCACCGGCCTGCTCCGGGACGCGGATGCCGGTGACGACGCCGAGCCCACCGACGATCCACTGGCTGTGGTTCAGGACGAGCGAGGGGTCCATCGACTTGCGGCCGGCGGCGACGAGGTTGAGCAGGCCGCCCTGCGGGTCGAGCGAGCGGCCGTCCATGCCGGGCATCCGCCACGCGACGTCACCACCCGAGGGATCGCACTCGGCGACCACGGCCATGCGCGGCCACAGACCGCCGAGGAGGAGCGCGGTGGTCGTCACTCCTGGTGAGCCCTTGGCCGAGGCGACGGCGATGAGTCCCATCGGTCAGCCTCCGCAGGTCGCGGCGACGACGCCGCCCTTGGTGCCCCCGACGAGGGCCGGGGTCACGGCCTGGTCGGCGATGCCCTGCGAGACCGTCGAGAGGCAAGAGATGTCGATCGACACCACGATGTTCAACGTCCCGGAGCTGACCCCGCCAAGGCCGCCCCCGTCATCCGCCTTCCCGACGGAGACCAGCTCCGCGAGGATCGGCCGACCGCCGCCGGAGCCACCGCTGCCGGAGCCGATGTCGAGAGCGAGCTGCGCGCCCGGCTGGAGACCGCGGATGAACGGGCTGGAGTCGACCGGGATCGTCAGCTGGGTCTGGTTGTCCGCGATCCCCGACTTCTTCGACACCATGTCGGGGGTCAGGATCGTCCCGGGCAGGAGCCGGACCGTGGCCGACTGTCCCACCAGGTCGCTGCTGTCCGCCCAGGCGATGCCACCGTCGAAGTCCTCCGGGAGGCTCACTCGCTTCAGGTCGTCGGCGGTGATCCGGGCACCCTGGGCGACGTTGGCGTCCACCTGGACGAAGGAGGCACGGTGGCCGGCCTGGAGCGCGAGCCAGGCGGAGGCGAGCGCACCTCCGATGATGAGCAGGATCGCCAGCCCGATCAGGGCGGGACGCGACTCCCGCGTCGACGGGAGCCGTGACGTCACCGCCCTCGTCGTGGGTGCCTGTGCCATGGCCTGCCTCTCGCTCAGCTCGTCACGCGAGGGTCACTCCAGGCGCCACCCGAGAGGACCCGCGGGCCACCGTATAACGACGCCAGGTGCGGCGCGTCCCGTCCCGCGGCCAAAGAGCAGGGGCGGCGATCACCGCCAGCGCCGATCGGCCGCGCCGGCACGCGCACGCGCTGCGTCAACTCGGCGATGATCTCCACCGCGATGGCAGGCTGGTGAGTGCCAGCGTCGAAGGCGACGCGGTCGGGCTGAGCCTCGACAAGGACGGCGTGTGGCTCGAAGGCGCCCACAAGAAGACCACCGACGACGTGACAGTCGTCGAGCACGCGAAGGTGAGGGCGCCGGAAGGGACTCCGCCCCCCGCCGGCGAGCCCCAGCGGGTGCCGATCCAGGTGCCGAACCCGTTCGCGCCGCTGACCAACCTCGTCCACAACGCCACGAGCACCGCAGAGGACGGTCTCTCGTCGCTGGGATCCCACCTGTCGTCCGAGGGTCACCATCTCGCCCACAACGCCGAGGCATGGGGCGACTACCTGGGTGACAAGCTCCGAGACCTCCCGGAGGGCGGCGGGCTCCCCACCATCCCCGGACCGATTCCGATCCCCATCATCCCTGCCTTCTGACCCCTACGAGACGCCGCCGGTGTGACCTGCACCGGGCCCGGTGCGGAAGGCGAAGCCGACGGCCATCCAGCCCCCGTCGCCCTGCTCGACCGTGACCTCGTAACTGCCATGCTCCTCGTAGACGTCATTACCAGGGCCCGCGTCGCGCCCACAGACGGTCTTGCCCGTCCAGTCCACCGTGTAGCGGAGGCGACGCGGCTCCGTCGAGACCGTGACCGGCTCACCGCTGATGACCGGGCGCACCACGTTGCGGATGCATTGACGTCCCCGTTCACGCGCGGTCATCACGTTGTGACAGGAGTAGCCGTCCAGGATCTCCTTCGACATGCTCCCCACGAAGTAGTCCGGGCCGCCGAGCAGCGGGGGGAGGAGATCGCACTTCTTGCCCGACACGAAACCGAGATAGTCGCTGAAGCCGCGGGCAGCCGCCGTCGACGTCTGCCACAGCGACCCCGCCGAGGCGGGCACGGACTGGCCGCCAGCCCCGCCCGAGCCACCGCAGCCCGCCACGAGGGCCACCAGCGCCACCGCCAGCGACACCACGAGCAACCCGCGCAGCGTCGTACGCGACTGACCCATCTCACCCCGCCTCCCGATCGACGACACCGTGGAGGCCAACCGATGGGCACCCGACGGCGTCACCACGGTCGAGACCGATCCGCGCCGTGAGACCTCCCGTGCCGACGCCTACGAGACGCCGCCGGTGTGCCCCGCACCGGGGCCACTCCGGAGCGTGAAGCCGACGACCATCCAGCCCCCGTCGCCCTGCTCGACCGTGACCTCGTAACTGCCATGCTCCTCGTAGACGTCGTTGCCGGGGCCTGCGTCCCGGTCGCAGACCGTCTCGCCCTTCCAATCCACCGAGTAGCGAAGACGACGGGGCTCCGTCGAGACCGTGACCGGCTCACCGCTGATGGTCGGCCGCACCACATCCCTAGCGCATTGGCGTCCGCGCTCACGCGCCGTCATCACCTTGTCACAGGAGTAGCTATCCAGGACCTCCTTCGACATGCTCCCGACAAAGTGGGTCGGGTCGTCGAGCTCCGGTAGGACCTGATCGCAGTCTTTGCCCGACACGAAGACGAGATAGTCGCTGAAACCCCGGGCAGCCGCCTCCGCGCTCGACCATACCGAGCGCACTGAGGCGGATCCAGACTGGCCGTCGCCTTCGCCAGAGCCGCCACAGCCTGCCGCAACGGCAGCCACCAGGGGGACGACGACCAGCCCACGCGACACCGCGCGCCACGGACCCATCTTCAACCCGCCTCCCGATCGACGACGTGTGCAGGCTAACCGATGGGCACCCGGCGACGTCACCACGGCGAGAGACGGACCCGCGCCATAACACCTGCTGTGCCAGCTCCTACGAGACGCCGCCGGTGTGCCCCGCACCGGGGCCACTCCGGAGCGTGAAGCCGACGACCATCCAGCCCCCGTCGCCCTGCTCGACCGTGACCTCGTAACTGCCATGCTCCTCGTAGACGTCGTTGCCGGGGCCTGCGTCCCGGTCGCAGACCGTCTCGCCCTTCCAATCCACCGAGTAGCGAAGACGACGGGGCTCCGTCGAGACCGTGACCGGCTCACCGCTGATGACCGGGCGCACCACGATCCGATCGCACTGGCGTCCGCGCTCACGCGCCGTCATCACCTTGTCGCAGGAGTAGCTATCCAGGATCTCCTTCGACATGCTCCCCACGAAGTAGTCCGGGTCATCGAGCTCCGGCTCGAGAAGATCGCACTTCTTGCCCGACGCGAAACCGAGATAGTCACCGAAGCCGCGGGCAGCCGCCTCCGACGTCTGAAATAGCGACCCTGAAGACGTAGATGCGGCTCGGCCGCCACCTCCGCCACAGCCCGCCGCAACGGCAGCCACCAGGGGCACCACGACCAGCCCTCGCGACACCGTGCGCCACGGACCCATCTTCAACCCGCCTCCCGATCGACGACCGCTGCAGGCTAACCGCCGCCGCTCGATCTGCCGCTCCACCAGCCCTGGAACACCAGACCAGGTCTCAGGGGCTCCCAGTCGGCGTCGGGCGCGGACTGGTGGAAGGGCCGGCCCCGGGGCTCGCGGGGGCCGTGGGCGACGGCTGCTGGGGCTGCTGCTGCTCCTTCTTCTCGTTCTCCTGCGTCTTCTGCAGCGCCTGGGTGACGGCCAGGGCGGCGACGATCACGGCGGCCACGACGAGGCCGACGACGACCGCCGGCCAGACCCGGGCGTGCTCTCGCCAGGTGCGCCGGCTGCCGTGGAGGAGCGCCGATCGGAGCTGGCGGCGGCGCATCGCGTCCGCCTCCAGCACGTACCGCTCGGCGTTGGGCATGGTGCGCATCGCCAGCCGGTCGGTGCCGTGGCGATCGCCCTCCGCCGGGTCCTGGCCGCTCACGACGGCGCCATCGCCATGGAGGCGGCGACCCGCAGGATCGCCTGTCGGGTCGCCGCCCCGACGACGGCCGGGTCGAACGGCGTGCCCGCCCGCAGCGCACGCTCCGGGGGTACGACGACGAACGACGGCCCCGCGCCGCCGATCTCACGCTGCGTCTGTCGGTAGGCGTCGTCGTGGGGGCACACCACCACGTTGACGACGGCGCGGGCAGCGACCGGGTTGACGAACCCGATCCGCTCGTGGACGCGGGCCAGCGCCTCGGCGCCGATGCTGCCGGGGCCGGTCACGGCGACGACCTGGTCCGCGCGGGCGAGCGCGCTGTGGGCGCCGTCGCCCGCGTCGTCGCCGACGTCGAAGAGCGTGAACGCGTGGGCCGAGCCGAGGAGCTCCAGCAGCCGCCCTACCTCACGTCGTCCGAGTGGCTCCTCCCAGTCGGGTGCGTCGACGACGCCGAGCCCCGAGCGCAGCCGCGGCGGGTCCACCGCCTCATGGTGCGCGAGCAGCGCCGTACCGCTCGCGTTCTGCTCGCCGCCGAGCAGCCGGCCGAGCGACAGCGCGCCCGTCTGGACGTCGACGAGGACGCTGTGGTCCTCCCGCAGCGCGGCCATGGTCTGGCCGACGCCGACCGCGACCGTCGTACATCCCACGCCGCCCTTGCCGGCCACGAACGCCACCACGCGGCGGTCGCTCTGCCGACGTCGGACGGCCTCGACGAGCGCCCGCTCGTCCTGGATCGAGGCGGCGGCGTCGGGCGTCGCGATCCCCCGCGCGACCGACCGCAGGAGCCGGCCCGGGTCGGTGCGCGCCACCGGCACGGCGCGCTCGGCCGGCGGGACCGTGACCGTCTCCTCGGGCGAGGGGGCCGACGCGACCGCCTGTCCCGGCAGCCCACCCGGCACTCCCGCCGCCGGCTCCGGCGGGGCTGGAGGGTACGGCGGCGGGACGATGTCGGGTCGCAGCGGCACCACCGAGGACGGCGGCTCCTCCGTCGCTCCCGGCGCCGCGTCGCCGGACAGGCCCAGGCTGCGCGGGTCGATGCCCATCCGGGCGAGGTCCGCGGCGGCTCCCTGCGCCCGCTGCCGACGGCGTACGGCGAGGTCCGGCTGCTCCGCCGGCGTCTCGTCGGGGCCCGGTCGGTCGTCGCTCATCAGAACAGCCCTCCGAGCATGTTGTAGACGCCGGCGGCCCCGAGCAGCAGCACGACGGTGACCACCACGACGACGAACTCGACCGCGTTGAGGGTGCGCTTCACGCGCGCCCGGGAGATGTCCGACATCGGCAGCGACGCGAGTCCGAGGCCCAGCGCGACGACGACGGCCGCGACGGCGACGATCCAGCCGGCGGTCTCCGTGTGCTCGGAGGCGAGCCGCGCGGCGGCGTACGCCACCACGACGGCGCCGCCGACACGGAGCGCGACCATGTGCTGGGTCCGGGAGAAGACCCGCGAGCGCAGCACGAGCGCGGCGGCGACGGCGAGGGCGAGGGTGCGGTCCCACGGCCGGGCGTCGTGGAGGAGGTCGACCGCACCCCACACGGCGGTGAGGGCGAGCGCGAGGACGCTGCCGACGAGCAGTGCGTTGCTGGCGCGGTAGCGCGCCCGCAGCGTCGCCTGGTCGAGGCGGCCGACGTGGCGTACGCGGTAGTCCGCGCTCGCCAGGCCGCCGACGGCGAGCGAGACGCGTGGCACGATCCCGACGGCGAGCACGGCGGCGACCGGGAGCGAGCGCGAGGCCTGGTCGGCGGCCGCGGCGGTCGTGTCGCAGGCGCCCTGGACGACCCCCGCGGCGAGCATGACGGCGCCGAAGGCCGCATGGCCGGTCGCCGCCGGTGTGAGCAGCCTCGCCACCCCGGCCACGACGGCGACGAGCACGGCGGCGGTGATCAGGGTCGCGCCCCGGCTGAGGTCGGCCTCGCGTCCGGCGGCGAGGCCCGCGAGCGCGGCCCACGCCAGCCCGACCCCCGCGGCGACCTGAGCATCCAGGTCACGGGCGAACCGGCTCGCCCACCACGTCGCGAGGAGGAGTACGACGGTCGCCGCGGCCGCCGACCCGACCGAGTCCAGGCCGGCGAGCGTCCCGGACAGCCCGAGGCGGCCGGAGAGCCACGCCACGGCACCCGCCGCCGCGAGGCCACCGCTGCCCGCGAGGACGGCGAACGACCGCGTCGTCGGCGTGGCCCAGACGCCGCCGGCGGCGTCCACGCTGTCCTCGACCGCGTCCCGCACGTCCTCCACGCGCGCCGGCGACACGTCCTCGTCGGCCGTGCGCAGCTCGAGCACGTCGCCGTCGAGGACGCCGGCCTCCTCGAGCGTGTGGGTCAGCGGGAGGGAGGGGCCACCGAGGCGCCCGAGGGTCCAGGTCACGGCGGCGGATCCGGACGGGTCGGCGTACCTCATCACCTGCGCCATCACGTCCGCGATCGGGAGCGCGCTGGGCAGAGCGAGGTCGATGGCGCGCTCGGACGACACGACCGTGACCCGGCTGTAGGCAGTGAGCACCAGGTGGTCGACCTCCGAGAGCAGGGCGCCTTGCGGGCATTTCCGGCGCACGCGAGCATATCGTTCGACAGTCCGGCGGCACGCGTACGCAGAGATCACACCAGAATCCGGGGCGGAGATCGATGACCACCACGCTCGTGAAACGGCCGGCGCGCATCCAGCCACCGGGCGCCCACAGCGAGCCCCTCACCATCGCGCCGCCGCCCGCGCGCGGTCAGAGCGCGCCCGCGATGGCCGGCGCGAGCATGATGATGATGCCGATCATGAGCGGGACCGGCTCGCTCACGGTCGCGGTGACGCAGCGCGACAAGCCGATCGTCGCGGTCGCGGCGTTCCTCGCGCTGATCGGGTCGATCGCGATCGGCGTGCTCATGATGATCAGCCAGCGCAGCGGCACCAAGCGCCAGGTCCGTGAGGGCCGGGAGCGCTATCTCGACTACATCGAGGCGCTGCGTCACAGCGTGCGGGAGCAGGTCGCCGGCCAGCGCGCCGAGCAGGCTTGGCGCTACCCGTTGCCGGCCGAGCTGGTCGGCCTCGGCCGCGACGACACCCGCCGCTGGGAGCGGCGCCCGCCGCACGGCGACTTCCTCGCCCTCCGGGTCGGCACCGGCGACGTCGCGCTCGCCGCCGGCCTCACTCTCGACGCCGACACCGGACCGCTCAACGACTTCGACCCCGTCTGCCTGCAGGCCGCCCAGGAGCTCCAGCAGCGGTACGCCGTCCTCCACTCCCAGCCGATCACGCTGTCCCTCCGGTCGGTCAGCCAGTTCAGTGTCATCGGCCCCGCCGCCGTACGCCGCAGCGTGGCCACCGGGCTGGTGCTGCAGCTGGCGACCCTGCACAGCCCGAACGACGTCGCGATCGCCGTCGTACGCTCCGACGCCGCCGCGGCGGCGTGGGACTGGGTCAAATGGCTCCCGCACGTGCAGGACCCGGCGGCGTACGACGGCGAGGTCCCCGCCCGGCGGGTCGCGAGCGACGTACCCGCCCTGCAGGAGCTGCTCGCGACCGAGCTGGAGGCCCGGCTCGACCGGCACCAGCGGGCCCGCGGCTCGCAGACCGGCCCGGGGTCCCACCTGGTCGTGGTCGTCGATGGCGACGGCCTCGCTCCGGCTCAGATCGCGTCGCCCGACCCCCAGGTCTCGCTGGCCGAGCTCGGCGTCCACGTCGTGAGCCTCCTCGACGACCCGCGACAGGAGCCGGACACCGTCGACGCGCGCCTCACGCTCTCCCCCGACGGCAGCGCCGCGGAGGCGAGCTGGCGGAGCGGAGGGTTCGCGCCCGACCTCCCCGAGCGCGGCCTCGAGACGGTGGTCGCCCGCTCGATCTCGGCGCTGCGGCTCACCCTCGAGGACGCCGCGACCGGCGGGGAGCTCAACGACACCGTCGGGCTCCCCGAGATCCTCGGCGTCGACGACCCGGCCCGGCTCAACCTCAGCCGCACCTGGCGGCCGCGCCCCCTGCGCGACCTGCTCCGGGTCCCGATCGGGGTCGGCGTCGACGGCCGCACCGTGATGCTCGACCTCAAGGAGTCCGCCCACGGTGGCATGGGCCCGCACGGCATGGTCGTCGGCGCGACCGGGTCCGGGAAGTCGGAGATGCTCCGCACCCTGGTCAGCTCGCTCGTCATCGGCCACGGCCCGGACCGGCTCGCGCTGATGCTCGTCGACTTCAAGGGCGGCGCGACGTTCGCCCCGATGTCCGAGATCCCCCACATCGCCGGGATGATCACGAACCTCCAGGACGACCTGACGCTCGTCGACCGCATGCGCGACGCGCTGTACGGCGAGATGCAGCGCCGCCAGGAGATCCTCAAGGCGGCCGGCAACCTGCCCAACGTCACCGCCTACCAGAACCTCATCGACGCCGGCCAGGACCTGCCGCCGCTCCCCCACCTGCTCGTCATCATCGACGAGTTCTCCGAGCTGCTGACCGCGAAGCCCGACTTCGCCGACCTCTTCGTCGCCGTCGGCCGGATCGGCCGCTCCATCGGGGTCCACCTCCTGCTGGCCACCCAGAAGCTCGAGATGGGCAAGATCCGCGGGCTTGAGTCGCACCTGTCGTACCGGATCGCGCTGCGCACGTTCTCCGAGGGCGAGAGCCGCGACGCCATCGGCGTACCCGACGCCTATCACCTGCCGCCCGAGCCCGGCTCCGGCTACCTCAAGGTCGACACCACCGTGTTCGAGCGGTTCAAGGCGGCGCTGGTCTCGGCGCCGTACGTCCCCCCGGTCGCCGACCGCAAGACCACCGTCCCCGTCGTCCCCTACGTCGCCGTGAACGGCCTCGGCGCCTGGCTCGCCGCCCAAGCGACCGAGGCCGACGACGCGGAGGCCAGCGCCGCCGCCGAGGGCCCCGGCGCCACCAGCGTCCTCGACGTCCTCTGCCGCCAGATCGTCGACGCCGGGGCCGCGCCGGTCCGTCCGGTCTGGCTGCCGCCGCTGCCCACCGAGCTGCCGCTCGGCGATCTCGTGGACCTCGAGCGGGTGGCCGACCGCACCACCTGCCACGCCGTGGTCGGCCTCGTCGACGACCCGCGCAACCAGGCGCAGCACCCGCTCGACTACGACTTCACCGGTGCGGGCGCCAACCTCGTCATCACCGGGTCGCCGCAGACGGGGAAGTCGACCCTCCTCCGCACGCTGCTGCTCTCGCTCGCGAGCGCCTACGCGCCCGGAGACGTGGTGTTCTACTGCATCGACCACGGCGGCGGCTCCCTGACGCCGCTCGCCGACCTGCCGCACGTCGCCGCGGTCGCAACCCGCGTGGACCCGGAGAAGATCAGCCGGACCGTCAACGAGGTGCGCTCGCTCCTCGACGCCCGTGAGGCGTTCTTCCGCGACCACGGCCTCGACTCCGCCGCCGCCTACCGGCGTGCCCGCGCCGCGGGCGAGGTCCCCGACGACGCGATGGGCGACGTCTTCCTGGTGGTCGACGGCTGGGGCACGTTCCGCGACGAGTACGACGACCTCGACTACGTGATCTCCGACCTCGCCGCACGCGGCACCAACTTCGGCGTCCACGTCGTCATCACCGTCACCCAGGCGATGCAGGTCCGGATGCGGATGCAGGGCTCGATGGGTGGCCGGCTCGAGCTACGGCTCAACGACGTCTACGACTCCGAGTTCGACCGCAGCGTCATGGAGCAGATCCCCAAGGAGGCGACCGGGCGCGGCATCACCGGCACCCGGAAGGAGGCGACGCTCTTCCAGGCTGCGCTACCGGCGATCGGCCTGCCCGACGAGGCCGGCCGCGACACCCGCGGACAGGACGCGCTGATCGAGGCTCTCACGCAGAAGTGGGCCGGCCGCTCGGTCGCGAAGGTCGAGGTCCTCCCCACGCTGGTGCGCGCCTCCGAGCTGCCCGCCGTCGAACCCGGCGACCGGGGCATCCTCGTGGGCCTGTCCGAGCTCAACCTCGGTGTCGCCGAGATCTCGCTCGACGGGGCCGACCCGCACCTGCAGGTGTACGGCGACGGCGAGACCGGGAAGTCCAACCTGCTCAAGCTCATCATCAAGAACCTCGTCGCCGGCCGCAGCCCCGACGAGATCGGCATCGCGGTCGTCGACTACCGCCGCTCCCTGCTCGACGTCGTCCCCGAGGACTACCTCCTCACCTACGTCACCGGCCCCGAGCAGGCCGCACAGATGGCCAACGAGCTCGGCGACGCCATCCGGAAGCGGGTCCCCGGCCCCGACGTCACCTCCGAGCAACTCCGGACGCGCACCTGGTGGTCGGGTCTCGACGTCTTCGTCATCGTCGACGACTTCGACCTCGTCTCGACCTCGCAGGGCAACCCGCTCAGCCCGCTCGTGGAGCTCCTTCCCCAGGGCCGCGACCTCGGCTTCCACCTGGTCCTCGCCCGGCGTACGGGCGGGATGTCTCGCGCCGTCTTCGAGCCGATGATCCAGCGGCTCATCGACCTCAGCGCGCCGGGCTTCATGTTCTCGGGCGACCGGCTCGAGGGCCGCCTCGTCGGCGGACATCCGTCCATGCGCCTCCCGCGGGGACGGGCGATGTACGTCGGCCGCGACGGCGGCTTCTCGCTCGTCCAGACGGCGCTGGTGGAGGAGGAGTAGGCCCGCGTCTCCCCCCTTCCTCCGTCGCCGAGCCGGAACTCTTCGCAGGATTTCCGCGTCGGAGGTTTCGGGGTCGGCGGTCACGGGCAGCCTTGATGGTCACAGAGGGCTGGCTTAGCGTGGCACGGCCCGACAGACCACTCCCAACCCAGAGGAGAACCTCGGGGGTTGGGCCTTGAGGGGGAAAGGACCAGACGATGACCGCCAACCGGGTTTCACTGACCGAGGGCTACACCGGCGCCCAGCAGAAGAACAACCAGATCGGTGACGAGGCCAACAACGCCAACTCCACCGCCAAGAAGCAGCACGGCCACACCGAGACCTTCCTCGCCGCCAACAAAGGCGCCCTCGCCTCCCAGGGCGGCAACGGCTCCACCGCCACCGCCAACAGCTTCGAGGCCGGCTCCCGGCTACACGGCGCCAACGCCGAAGGCTCCACCCAGTTCCTGCGCCAGACCGCCGCCCACGAGGAGTCCGCCTCCCAGACCCAGGGCACCGAGTCCCGCACCGCCCAGACCGCCGCCATGGACCTGGCCGCCAAGATCAACAAGATCTGACCCACCCCGGGCACACGCCCTGAGCTGAGTGAGAAGGACTTCGAGGAGACCCAGATGAGCAACCACGACCAGGTCCGCGTCGACCGCGCCGCCTACCAGACCCACGCCGACGACACCCACGCCAACCTCGCCAACTTCCGCAGTGGTGCCGACAACGTCGACCGCCAGCAGGCCCACCTGCAGAACATGACCGAGGACGGCGCCGGTTCGACCGAGTACGCCAACGCGCGCGGCGCCACCCGCCACGCCACCGAGGACATCCACACCAACAACACCAAACTCGTCAACCGCACCACCGAGACCGCCGACGAGTTCATCTCCAACGTCACCAACGCCGCCGCCAAGACCATCCGCTCCATCGGCGGCTGACGCGGCACTGGAAGCAACACACGAAGCAGGGGGACGGAGCAGTGGGCAAGGGCGCTGTCACCGGGATGAACGTCACCGGGCTCCACGGGACCGGAACGGCGGTCGCGGGCCGCAGCGGTGACGCGGGCTCGCACGCCAACACGATGCGCTCGGGCGTCGAGAGCGCTGCCGGCGTCGCGGGACACCCCGAGGTCACCGCCGCCCTCAACGCCTTGGTCAACGACCACCTGCTCGACCCGGTCGCGAAGCTCCCGGGTCTGATCGCCTTCGCCGGGGACGGCATCGCCAACCTCGCCGCGACCGGCCGCGACGAGGACAACGCCGGCGGCCAGGCCGTCCACGCGCAGGCCGCCGGGACCGACACCGCCGCCCTCGGCCTCTCAACCCGGATCAACCGCGCGGTCTGACCGCCGCGTCCACACACCGCACCACGAAACTCGGAGAACACCGTGGTCCAGCTCTTCGCCGACTTCAAAGAACTGCACGGCTCCTCGCCTTCAGACATCCTCAACGCCGCCAGGGACCCCCAGACCTCCGGCCGGGCCCTCGTGTCCCTGAGCCAGGACCTCGTCGACGACGCGAAGAAGACCCACCAGAACACCGAGGGCGACATCCAGGCCATCACCACCGCTCCCCACCACGGCGCGAAGATGTGCCTCCAGCTCGGCAACATCGGCCAGGTCGCCGCCGGCTGCCTAACCAAGTTCGGCACCGCCGCCCAGACCTTCGACAAAGGCGTCGAGAAGCTCAACCACAAGATCTCCACCTCCGGGCTGCGCGACCCCAGCCAGCCCGACGTACGCAGCGGCTCGACCGAGACCATCCAGCAGAACGTCAAGAACTCCCTCGAACCTGACTACCGCGCCCTGGTCAAGACCCTCGACAAGGAAGCCGGCGACACCGCCACCCTGCTCAAGCACCCCAACGACGTCGAGACCGTCAGGGCGCTGATCGACGGTGGCTTCATCCCGCTCGCCGCCGCCACCAACTGGCCCAACCTCCATCTCACCGACGAGGACCGCGCCAAGTACTACACCGCGACGATGAAGGACATGTCGCCCGCGGACCGGGCGAAGTACCTCATCGAGCACAAGGAGATCTCCGGGAAGGTCGTCGACCTGATCCTCGCCAAGGACCCGACGACCGCCAAGGAGCTCGGTACCGACGTATCGAAGAAGATCTCGGGGATCGACAAGGACTCCTCCGACGGCGACGTCCGCGACGTCACCGCGCTGCTGAACAGGTTCGGTGACAGCGGCGTCGCCTCCGCGGCGATCCTCCAGGCGACCGGCGCGAAGACGCTGATCAGCGCTCTCAGCCTGGCCGGCATCCGGATCTACAACAACGACCGGAAGACCACGACCGACTTCACCGCGTCGCTGCGCACGATGTTCCGCTCCGGTGAGCCCGTCCTCGCCACGCAGGACCCGGAGGCCTCTCGCGACCTCGCCCGCGACCTCGTCAAGCAGGTCGACCTGCGCAATCTCGACGCGACCGACGAGGACGTCCCGCTCGCGAACCGGCCTGTCGCGCTGTCGTACCTGCTGCGAGGCAGCACCCTCAGCACACCGTTCCTGGACACGATGGGCGACGAGCTCGAGCACCTCGAGCGCACCACCGACGACTTCCACTGGCGCCAGTCCACCATGGGCTCGCTCGGGGTCGGCGCATTCTTCGATCCGGACCACCAGGACGCCGCCTGGGACCCGATGGCCTCCTACATGGACGCCCTGGGCCACAACGGCAAGGCCTCCCTGCAGTTCTTCGACGCCGGCGGGGACAACCCCTACGGCTCCACCGGCGACGACCGGCAGAAGTACTGGATCGGCCATCGGTTGTGGAGCCACGACGACTTCGACGGCCTCACCTCGGCCCTCGACGCCGCCACCACGAATCCGTCCAACCTCTCCGACCCCACCACCGCCCGCGACGCAGCCAGCCTGATGTCGAACGCCACCCACCTGCTCGCCGAACGCTCCAGCGTCGACTGGGGAAGCGGCCACGACGGCGAGTCCTTCGACCCCGGCAACGTCGACACCGCCGGCACCAAGCACGTCGCGCACATGCTCACCACCTACATGCCCGCCATCGACAAGGCATTGGCCGACCACGGTGGCGACCACGCGCCGGGGCTCGTCACCCTGACCGGTGACCGGTTCGGCGCCGGACTGGCCGACCAGCCCCTCTTCGACGGCGCCGGTCTCAAGACGCTGGCCGACGTGGCCGTCTCCACCGACGACGGGTTCAACGACATGCGCCAGGGCCTCAACGCCTACCAGACCATCCAACTGCAGAACAGCATCCACGATCACGGCCGAGTCGACGACCAGACCAGCCAGGCCGACGCAAAACTCGAAGGGCTCTTCGTCAACGCCGTCGGCGACACCAAGATCGCCGACGCCGCCGACCAGGACGCCCGGGTCCAGTCCTGGATCGACATGGGCAAGGACGTCGTCGGCGAGATCCCCGTCCCCGGCGGCAAGGTCGTCGAGTTCCTCGCCAGCCACGCCATCGACGCCGGCGCCGACAGCCTGTCCGACCACTACGCCAACAACGAGGACACCGAGGTCGACTCCGAGAACAACTACGCCACCGCCGCACTCAGGGCCCGCCACGAGGCCGCCCAGAACGCCCTGGTCAACGCCGGCGTGATCAAGCCCTCCGAGGTCGCCCACCAGCTGACCACCGTCCCCAACACCAGCTACACCCGCGAGCAGGTCGAGAACTGGTTCCCCGACGGCAAGTTCCCCACCCAGGCGCAGTACAACGCGATGAGCCCGCAGGACCGGGCCTCGATGCGCGACGCCCTCGCCACCATCGTCGACGACCGCGGCCTCAACGACATCCCCGACTACGATCAGACCTACCAGGACATGTTCTCCAAGTACTTCGAGAAGGGCGACGGCGACGGCAACTAGCCGGTCCGACTTGCCGAAGTGACCGATCTTCGATGGGGTGTGGGTGTGGGTTTCGGGAAGGCCGCGGCGGCTGTGATTGTGCTGCTCCTGGCTCTCGCCGGTGTGCTCTCAGCGTGCGGCGATGACACCGTCGACGTCCCCAGCGGTGTGCTCGGCCCCGACGTGGTCGGTGGCACGCCGTACGACGACTTCTTCCAGCACATGGGCACCGCGAACAGCTGTGGCCTCGACAGCATCGAGCTGTTCGGCGGCACCACGACGCAGAACACCATCGCCTACCGCCGCACCATCGACGGACACCACGAGTACCTCGTCATCGGCGCCTACAAGCGGGCCCCGGTCAACACCCGTTTGGCGCTAAAGGAGCTGGCCGAGGGCATCGCCAGCAAGCTGTGCAACACCCCGCCCTACACCGCGGCGCGGCTCCACCTCGACAGCACACCGAGCGCGTTCGCGTTCAAGGCCTCCAGCCACGGGACCGACTTCGACACCGAGAAGCCCTGGCACAGCAACATCCTCCGGTCCTACACCTACCTGCAGCAGAACTTCGACAACACCATGGTGCTGGTCTCCATCGAACGCACCGACGGCACCTTCCCCTCGTCGACCGAACTCGAGGAGCTCACCGCCAAGCAGGTCGCCAAGACCCGAGCCGCACTGGCCGCCAAGGCCTGACTCCCCGAGGGAATCTCTCGAAGCGATGTCTCGGATGCACGTCTACGGCGTACGCCTCACCGCCCCGCTCGCCGCAGCCATGGTTCTCGCCGCTGCATGCGGCGACGACTCGGTCCAGGTCCCCGACCGGCTGCTCAGCGAGAACAACGTCGGCGGCACGGCGGTGGGACATGTCTGGGACTACATCGGCGGCAACGCCGGTCTTGAGCCCTGCAGGATCGATGGCGGGCTCTTCAGCGGCGCGACTGACGACAACGCCATGGCCTACCGGCGCACCGTCGAGGGCCACACCGAACACATCGTCCTCGGCGTGGAGGAGACGCACCTATACCAAGCGGCCCCCTTCCGAAGGGCGACGGCGACGGCAACGAGCGACCACACCGCCGCATCCCGTTATCGTGTCGAGCACGTCACCGGATCACCGAATCGAGTCCCTTTGTGCGGTTGAAGAAGTCCCTGACCATGGTCGTTGCCGTGGCTGCAGTGGGTGGCCTACCAGCAGCCTGCGGTCACGACACCCCCGAGGTACCCGAGAGTCTCCTCAGCCCCGAGGTCGTTGGTGGCACTCCGTTCACCAACATCTGGGACCACCTCCGCACCTCGAACCCATGCACGCTCAACAACGCCGAGCTGATCGGCGGCGCCAACGAGAAGAACAGCATCGGCTACGAACGCAGCATCGATGGCCACACCGAATACGTCGTCATCGGGACCTACGAGCGCGCACCGGTCAACACACGTCTCGCGTTCGACCAGCTCGGACGCGACATCGCAAGCAACAAGGTCTGCAATACACCGCCGAACCACGTGGCTCGACTGCACCTCACCAAGACCCCCAAGGCGTTCGCGTTCAAGGCCTCCAGCCATGGCACGCGGTTCGATCACGACAGCCACAGCGAGAAGCCCTGGCGCAAAAACATCCTCCGGTCCTACACCTACCTGCAGCAGAACTTCGACGACACCATGGTGCTGGTCGCCATCGAACGCACCGACGGCACCACCCCACCGACCAGCGAACTCGAAGACCTCACCGCCAAGCAGGTCGCCAAGACCAAAGCCACACTGGCCGCCAAAGCCTGACCCCTCAAGGGAATCTCTCGAAGGTCCCGACAAGATCGGGAAGGAAGGCGAGTACACCGAGCGCAGAAGCATCAGATGAGGACCGGCCTCAGCCGGTGGATGAACACCGATGCTTCCGGCTACGCGGAGTCGCTTCCTGCAGGTACGCATCGGCGACGTGACGGACGGCGCAGACTACTGGCACAAGAAACTCACCGAAGAGGCGGAACAGTACGGCTGCCGGATGAAGCACACCAACGACCCCGGCTTCGGCTACGCCTGCGACTACGAGCAGGGCATCTACGCCGCCGGAGCGAGCGTCAATGTCCTCCGAGGCGACAGAATCATCCGCGTCACTGCCTATCAGTGGCCCGACGCCGCGCCATCAGAGCGTCTCGCATTGGCGGAGCAGGTCGCTCGGAACGCGGACAAGAACCTCACGGCCTACGACGACGCGCGCTCCTGAGCCGACGCTCGGGTCCGAGATCCACGGACCGGACCCGCTGCCGACGGACCGCACCGAGTTTTCCGCCGTCAGTCGCCCCACACGTCGCGGGAGATGTCGACGATGCTGCGGACCTTCGCCCACTGCTGGTCCTCGGTGAGGACGTTGCCCTCCTCGGTCGAGGCGAAGCCGCACTGCGGGCTGAGGGCGAGCTGCTCGAGCGGCACGAACTTCGTGGCCTCGTCGATGCGGCGCTTCACGTCGGCGGGGTCCTCGAGGTCGCCGCTCTTGGAGGTGATGAGCCCGAGGACGACCGTCTTGTCGCCGTGCGGCAGGAAGCGCAGCGGCTCGAAGCCGCCGGCGCGCTCGGTGTCGTACTCCAGGAAGTAGCCGTCGTACGCGGTGTTGCCGAGCAACTGCTCGGCAACCGGCTCGTAGCCGCCCGAGGCGATCCAGGTCGAGCGGAAGTTGCCGCGGCACACGTGCGTCGTCACCACCATGTCGTCCGGCTTGTCGCGCAGCGCGTCGTTGAGCACCCCGGCGTACGCCTCGGCGAGGTGATCGGTCCTGATGCCACGCTCGGCCGCCTTCGCCATCTCCTCCTTCGAGCACAGGTAGGCCCAGGCGGTGTCGTCGAACTGCAGGTAGCGGCAGCCGGCGTCATAGAAGGCGGCGACCGCGTCGCGGTAGGCCGCTGCGAGGTCCGCGAAGATGTCGTCGCGGTGCTCGTAGAGATCGGTGGTGATCGCGTCCCGCTCGAGCCGGAAGTGCAGCACCGTGGGCGACGGGATCGTCATCTTGGGGAGTACGCCGGCCGGCGCCTGCTCCTTGACGAAGCGGAAGTGGTCGAGCATCGGGTGGTGGTCGGGGAAGGCGATCCTCCCGTTGACCTGGACACCGCGCGGCTTGGTCTCGACGCCGGTGAACGCGATCCCGTGGTCGAGCTCGACGACGTCGACGCCGTCGAGCATGCCGAAGTAGTCGAAGTGCCACCACGAGCGCCGGAACTCGCCGTCGGTGACCGCCTTCAGCCCGTTCTCCTGCTCCTTGGCGATCAGCTCGCGGATCTGCTGGTCCTCGATCTCGCGCAGGCCGGCGTCGTCGAGGGTGCCGGCCTCGTGCGCCTCACGGGCCTGGTGGATCGCGTCGGTCCGCAGGAAGCTGCCGACGACGTCGGCGCGGTACGGCGGGTTCGTGCTCATCCTTGAACTCCTTCTCCTCGTGCTGCCTGGGTCCCCCACTGGCACGGTAGCGACCCCCGGCCCGCCGGCGTACAGCGGTCCGCCGTACGACGGCAGCCCACGTGCCCGGGCGCAGACCGCGATCACCGGGTCGCGGCATCGCTCAGCTGACGTCGATGGGGTCGTACCCAGTGCCGTTGAACTGCTCGAGGATCACCGAGGAGATCGCGGGCTCGCCGTCGATGGTCGTGTCGACCTCGGCTCCGTCGAGCATGAGTGGTGTCCGGTAGCCCTTGATCGAGAGAAGCTGCTTCATGAACTCGGCGCGCGTCGGCTCGGTCATCTGCTGGAACGCCTTGTCGAGGATCGACGCGGCCATGTAGCCCCACATGCAGTGCGGGAACTCGGGGGTCTCGGGCTCCTTCGTGTACTTCGCGAGGTCGGCGACGAACTTCTTCACGTCGGCGTCGTCCGCGTAGGCGGGGTCGTCGGGCGTCTTGTGGTAGCCGATCGTGTACACGTGCGGGAAGGCATCCGCCCCCGCCGGCTTGAGGATCGGCGCGACACCGGACGTGTTCGACGGCAGGAACCAGCTCGGCAGCCAGCCCAGGGTCTGCGCCTTCTTCATCGCCGACACGGTCAGGTGCGGCTGCGACACGGCATTGAAGATGACGTCGGCGCCGGTCGCGGCGAGGGTCGTGATCTGCGCGTCGAGCGACACATCGGACACCTCGTAGGTGAGCTTCTTCGTGATCGTGACGTTCGGAGCGTCCTTCACCGCGTCCTCGAAGCCCGTCAGGTAGTCCTGGCCGTAGTCGTCGTTCTGCGACAGCACCGCCACCTTGTGCTGTCCCGAGGCGGCGAGCATCTCGCCGAACGCGCGGCCCTCTTCGACGTACGTCGGGAAGGCGTCCAGCTGCATCGGCGACTGCTCACGATCGCTGAAGAGCGGGTCGCCGGTGCCGGTCAACACCTGCGGCACGCCGTCGGCGATCGCTGCCTCGCGGAACGCGCGGTTGGTCGGCGTGCCGAGTCCGATCGCGATGGCGAACGCGCTGCCCTTGAGCTGGTCGTAGTTGGCCTTCGCCTTCTGCGGGTCATACGCGTCGTCGAGGACCTTCACCGTGACCTTGCGGGTCTTCCCGTCGCCGAACCTCACCCCGCCTTCGGCGTTCTTGCCACCGAAGTAGGCGATCGCGCCGTCGGCCGTGCACGTCCCGGGGCCGGCGACCGGGCCACTCAGCGGGGAGCTGATGCCGATCGTGACGGCGGTGTCGGTGATGCCGGGTGAGGACGCCCCGTCGCCGCGGCCTCCTGTGTCGGAGCGCGCGCCGCAGCCGGCGAGGGCGAGTACGGCGGCGGAGAGCACGGCGACGGCGCCCATGCCTCCACGTGCGCGACGGTGGCTGTTCATCGGTCGTTCCTCTCGTGTGAAGCGGGGGTCGGGACCTCGGGCCCCCACGCGGGCGGCGGGGCGGCCTCCTGCAGCGCCATGCCCAGGGCGAGCAGATGCGCATCCGCATCGGCGGGGCCGACGAGGCTCACGCCGACCGGCATGCCGGAGCGCGTCCCGATGCCGGCGGGCAGGGCCGCGACCGGGAAGCCGGTCACGTTCCAGGTGGCGGTGAACATCGTGAGAGGGTCGGTGCCACCGGCGGGCTTGCCTGCGTCGTACCCGGGGCCCCGCAACGGTGCGGTGATGGCGCTGGTCGGCTCGAGGAGGGCGTCGATCCGGTTCTCGCCGAACCACGTGTCCCACTCCGCCGTCACGGCGCGGCGGCGCGTCTGCGCACGCAGGTATGCGTCGACGGGCAGCGGCGCGGCTCCTGGGTCGACGAAGGCGCGGACCGAGGCACGGTAGTCGTCCAGTCGGTGGCGGTGCTGGGCGTGGTAGGCACGGGCCTCGGCGATGAGGATCGTGTCGTAGTCGGCGGACGAGAGGTCGTCGGGCGCCGCCAGCTCGACCAACTCGGCACCAAGGGACGAGAGGAGGCCGCGGATGCGGTCGTAGCCGTCACGCACATCGGCGTCGACGGCGTCGCGGTCCGCACGGGGCGTGATCGCGATGCGCCGACCGGCGAGCCCGACCCGCTCTGGGGCCGGAATGGCCCGGCCGCCGAACACGCCCCACGGGTCCCGGCTCGCGGTGGCGGCGGAGAGCACGGGAAGGAGCAGCGCGCAGTCGGCGAGCGTGCGGGCGAGGGGGCCGACGTGGTCGAGCGTGGCGGCCAGCGGGATGACGCCGTCCATCGGCACACGGCCGTAGGTCGGCTTGAACGACGAGACGCCGCAGAGCGCCGCGGGGATGCGCACCGAGCCCGCGGTGTCGGTGCCGAGGGCGGCGGGGACCATGCCTGCGGCGACTGCGGCGGCCGATCCACCGCTGGATCCGCCGGCACTGTGGGCGAGGCTCCACGGGTTGCCGACCTGGTCGGTGGTGCCGCCCGCGGCGAACTCGTGCGTGTGGGTGTGTCCGGCGTAGACGGCACCGGCGGCGGCGAGCGCTGCCCAGGGGGCGCTGTCACGCGTCGCGGGGACGGTGTCGAGCACGCGGCTCGAGGCGGTGAGCGGCTGGCCGGCGACCGCGAAGAGGTCCTTGACGGCGATCGGGACGCCGCACAGCGGCGACGCGTCTCCCGCGGCGATCCGTACGTCGGCCGCGGCCGCGTCGCGGAGCGTCGTGTCGGCGTCGAGGTGCGCCCAAGCGTTGACGGCGCCGGGCCCTCCGTCGTACGACGGCGTGCCGCCGTTGCGCTGGGCGACGCGATCGAGCACCATCTCGGCGAGCTGGACCGCTGTGAACTCACCGGTGCGAAGACGGGTGCCCAGGGCGTCGAGGCCTGCGTCGAGTGGGTGTTGGATGTCAGGATGCGCCACGCCGCACACCGTAGGAAGGGGCGGCCGACGGCGTCGGCGAAGTGAGAGGAATGCGGTCGGTTCCTCGCAGTTCGCGGCGTTCAGCGGGTGAGCACGACGCGGGCGAGGTGATGCGCGTCGATACGCGGCGCGCAGAAGCCGTTGATCAGCGTGGTGAGCTTCGGAATGCGGCGCCCCACATCGCGGATGCCGCCGACGAGATCGACGAGGTCCATCGGGTCGGCCCAGGGGACGACGTGGCCCGCGTCGGCGGCCACGCGCCACAGCGCCTCGAACCGCCCGGCGAACTCCTGCCGCACGGGCAGGATGGCCACCGGTGTCTGACCGACGTCGACGCCGGCGGCCGCGATGAACTCGGCGTCGTCGGTGACCATGAGCGAGAAGCGGTCGAGCGTCTTGACGATGTCGATCAAGGCGCGCTCGGGCTTCCCGGAGCCCGCCGCCCACGCCGTGGCACGACGCCAGCGATCGACCGAGACCTCGTCGATGAGCGCCTGCTTGCTGCCGAAGTGGCGATAGACGCTCGCGGGACTCACGCCCGCGCGGCCGGCGATGTCGTCGACGCTGATCTTGGCGCTGCCGGTCTCGGACATCAGCTGCCAGACCGAACGCAGCACCGTGGCGCGTGTGCGCCGCGCATCATCACGGAGCATGTCTCTCTCCTCGTCACCGCGAGCGGGACCCGCGCCGCGTCCGTGCGCTCCGCTGCGATGCGGCGCGGATCACGGCCGACTGTAGCCGCGAACGGGCCGGGCGGCGTGGGAGTTCCGGCGGATGTGAGCCGCCGCGACGACGAGGCCGCGGCCTCGTCAGGCGCACCCGCCGTGTTCGACGACCCGCACGTCAGCGGAGGACGCCGACCGGAAACGCCGAAGGCCCCGGTCTCTCGACCGGGGCCTTCTCACGTGGGTCGTTTGTGCGGGAACTGGCACCCGGCCTGACCTGCGAAAATGCGACGGGCTCCGGCCGACCGGCGACTTCGATCCCCTGCCAAGCGCCGCAGTATCCCCTTGCCGCTGGTAGACACCATTTTGGTCGACAGTCAGGCGTCCGCCCGGTTGGGGAGGAACGCGCGAGTGGCAGCAATCAGCCGCCCCATCGCCGGAACCTCGTCCTGACATGCCGCCCAGCAGTCGAGGGCAAGCGGAAGCGACGCGACGCTCCACACCTTCTCGCTCACGAGACCATCGAGGAACTTGCGTGTCGACTCCCCTGACGGGGAGATCAGAAGGAACGCGAAGTCACGGGGACTCGATGCAGCCAGCCCTGCCGGAATCCAGCGTGTGGTGGCGGCGTAGGTGTCGGCCTGATGCACGACGGGGTAATGCATGCCGGTCCCTCTGGCGACCTTCCACATGTCGCCTGAGTCGCCGCAATGGGTGGCGGTCCCGCAGCAGTCGGGGTCGAAGTGCGGCGCGTCGAGACGGGGCTCGGTGTCGGCGAGGTAGGCGTCGTACACCAGCCGCGAGATGTCGTCCTTGGCGCCGTGCGTGTGGCACAGGGTTCGCAGGTTCACGCGGGCATGCCAGTTGGTGGCGTTCGACCGCGTCTCGCTATGGGCGCGCTTCACCTCCAGCGCGATCGCCGCGGTGTCGTCGCCGAACCCGAGCGCACCGTCCGGGGCAGGCGGCCCGTTCACGGTCCATGCATGCAGATCGCCCATCGTTGGCGCGTCACGCAGCGGCCCGCGCACGACCGACTCCAGCAGTCCGTCGGTGACCGCTCGGGCGAGCCGCGGATCACGGGTCGGGACGATCGCGTCGAGCAGCAGACGAGAGTACGTGGTCTCGCGCATCAGACCTGTTTGATCAAAACGTTCGTACCGCTCGGCACCTCGATGATGATGCCGCCGCGCGGGTTGCGCGTGACAGTGACCGAGGACAGGAGCGGGTCGGTCTGATCGACCGGGACTGCATCGTCCATCCCGAGGGTGCGACGCGAGGCCATCTCCTGCGCGCACGCGAGCATGGCGTCAACAGTGGTCGTCTCCCTCGCGGAGGGCGGATAGGGCTTGCCTAGTCGGAGCGGCCGAGGTGGCATCCATCCCCCGGAATAGCCCCGCCGCCATCTGAAGGTTTCGCCGATCAGCGTGTGGTAGCGGTCTTCGGCGGGCGTCGGTTCCTGGAACCGGTAGCGGCCCTCCGCGTCGATGACGTACCCGTTGATCTCGTACAGGGAGACGAATCGGTTCTTGTAGACGCCGCCCACATGGGTCACCTGGTCGGCGTTGTCCCTGCCGACTCGACGCCAGTTCCCGACCGTCCACTCCTGGAGGTGCCGGAGCGCCTCATCCGGGTCGTTGAGAAGGTCGAGAACCTCGGGATAGGTGTTCGTGAGGTGGACGGGAAGAAGCGTCTGGGGCATAGACACATCGCCAAACATAACGCACCACTGACAGTGATGCGTAGGACCGTGTTGCCGAAGTGGTTGAACTGCCGCTCAGCCTTCCGCTGCGCCGTCCGCATCTGTGACCTGATCTGGGCTTCCCGTGGGACCAGGCGACCCTGACCATCGGCAAGGCGATCGGGAAGGCTGCCGAGGCTCGGCGGCTGGTCGGCGGAGTGAAGGCGAAGTTCACCGCTGCCCGCAGGGAGCACCCCGAGTTCGGCTGCCGCACCGGCGCGATGGCGACCATGTGGGAGGGCTACTTCATCTACTGCCGCGACGACCCTTGCACCCGAATGCTGACCGACCTCGGGTTCACCTTCCCCGACCCCCTCGACGCGGTCACCGGCAACACCTACGGCAGGAGCATCAGCGTCGAGCGCGCCGACCTCCTCGACTCCGAGGTGCTCGTGTGGCTGCTCGACCACCCCGCGAGCGACACGAAGAAGCTCCACGACGGCACCGTCTACGACCGGCAGCGGACCGTGAAGCAGGGCCGCGAGGTGCTGGTCGACCAGTCCTCCGACTACGGGAACGCGATCTCCTTCGTCTCACCGCTCAGCCTTCCGTACGTGCTCGACCGACTCGTGCCCCAGCTCGCGGCCGCCGTCGACGGCGACCCCACCACGGCCGTACCGGCGGCCTGAGAGGGCCATCAGGCTCCGAACGCGCGCTTGACGTACGCCGTGAGGAAGTCCTGTCCCCACGTGGGCTCGTTCAGGCCGAAGTCGATGCCGAGTGTGCCGCGCTCGGATGGCTCGGTGAGCGCCACGCTGTAGTCGTCCAGAGGATCCGGTCCGCGCCACGCCGGGTGTCCGGCGACCTTGCGATCGGTCGTCGCCTGCAGCGGGTCCCGGCTCGCCCACAGCCCGACGAGATACGTGTGATCCCCGCTGTCGACGACCAGCAGGCAGCGACGTGGACTGCCGACCTGATCAGCGGTCAGAGCGGTGACACGTCCCTCTACATCGACGTCGGCGAGCGTCTCCTGGCCGAGCACGCACAGGAGCGACGGATCGGCTTCGCCGTACCGGATCAGCTTGATCGGGTCCGTGGGAACGTCGTCACGCTCCCGCTTGTCTGCGGCGGCGCAGTCCGGAGCGACTCGGGCGCCGAGCGTCTTGCATACCTTCGGGACAGGCGATGTCACGGGCGCGACCGGCGCGACCGCACTCCAGTCCTGCTTATCAGCGACGTGCCGGACCAGAAGTCCCGCAGCGATGGCCACTGCGGCGACGGCCACCGATACGACGAGCACTCGACGATCCATACCCGCACCGTTCCCCAGGGTCGGATCATCCAACCGCGTCTGTTTGGGACTCGGATGAGCACTGCGTGGTCCTCTGAGACTACGCCCGAAATAAGTGAAACCCCAGGTCACCCTGGGGTTTCACACCGCTGCTCTGTTGTGCGCGATCCAGACCCGCGCATGCCCGTGGCCACGAGAAAGTCCCCACTGGCGGCCAGGTCGACACCCCATTGTGGCCAATTAGAAGTCCCCACCCGAAAGTCATCCACCGAGCCCCCCTCAACGCGCTCACCACGATTGGCTCCTCTCGGCTCCGTCGGTATGACCGAGTCGAGGTGGCCCACATAGGTATTGGGTTCATCAGAAGTACCGCGAGGTGCTCCGGAAAGGGCAGGAACTGGCCGAACGCCAGGCGGCCGGAGTGTGAACCAGCCGCCGAGCTCTGCTTCACCGTCGCCACGTCGTTAGCCGCAGGCCAGCCTCGCATCCCACCGCCAGGAGGGCCGACCGGAAAGGCGAGGTCAAGTCCGCTGGGGATCTCCGCAGTCCTGACGAGGGTGCGGGTCTGAGCAAGGTGGTGTTCAAGCTTGCTGAAGAAGCGCTTCAGCCGCGCGAGGCGACTCGCAGGGCCGATGCAGAGTTCAGCCGGCGTGTAGGTCTCGACCATGTCGATGATGCTGTCGACCCAGTTGTTGTCGCCGTTGACAGCGTTGGACTTGGCACCGCTGAGTAGGCCGTACTGGAAAGGGATGCCGTCGATGACGAAGCGGACTCCGAAGTACTTCCGTGGCCGATCGGAGAAGTAGAGGAGCTGCGCTCCGAGTTCTGCCCGGACGCGACGCCCCTCCTCGTTGTCCAAGATGGGGGTGACGCCCAGGTCCAGAGCCCGCGCCACCTGAGGTAGGTGCTTGTGAGGCTCCAAGGTCTGTTGAATCATCTTGGCCAGCAGCAGATGGCCGTACTCCGGCGACTCACGAGCGGCGAAGCCGCAGGCTGCGCCGTGGATGGCAGCGCTCGCAGGAGACCCCGAAGCTGCGGGATTTCGCCGGCGCGCGCGGCGGCGTCCGCTGGTGTTCTGGAGCCGCTGAGCCCGGGCGGCCTGCGCCAAGGGCAACGTCTCTGAATGGTCAATGGTGGGCTGGGTCAAGGGGTCCTCCGGAACCGACGGGTCAATGCGCACTGAGACAGTCCGCGGTCGGTGGAGGACGGCAATCACGCCTGTCCAGACTGTCCGCCGGAAATGGGTGGGCGTGCGCCCACTCCCGCTTGGAGGATGCGTCGTGCCCGTGTCCAAGCCCTCGAATCCGCCGACAGAAGGCGGCTTATGGACCGTCACGCGGAGCGAGGGAGTAAGCCTGGCTCTCCTGAAGCGTCGCCGACGACGTGCCCCCTAGGCACTGGTCGTCGCCGGTCCTGGAAGTTCAGTGGTCCATCACGCCTTCGCGTCAATCAACCTCGCACCAGCTTCGGGTCGAAAGGACGCGACACCGGATCGCGGCCAACCCCGGTGACGCGACCGTGACCGTCCCGTGGACGCTCGGGCCGAGGGCTCAGCCGGGTTGCCGCATCCGTGGCACGCCACCGCGGAAGCCGAGGTTCTGCGAGACGCTCCGGCTGGCGGCGCGGACCGCGGGGATGAGCGCGGTCGGCTTGGTGGGGCCCTCGGCGGGCAGGACGAGCGAGAGCGCCGCGACAACGGAGCCGTCGGCGTCGTGGATCGGGCAGGCGATCGAGACCGCGGCGGGCGTCGAGGTGACCTGACGGTCGGCGACGGCGACGCCCGTACGGCGTACCTCGGCCAGCGACGCGCGGAGCTTGCGCGGATCGGTGACGGTGTACGGCGTCCACGCCCGCAGCGATCCGCGGAGGACCTGCTCCTGGACCTCGGTCGGCGCGTGCGCGAGCAGGACGAGCCCCACCCCGGTGGCGTGCAGCGCGAAGCGGCCGCCGACGGTCGTGAGGACGCGGACCGCGCCCCGGCCGGCGAACCGCTCGACGTACACGACCTCGAGACCGTCGCGCACGGCGAGCTGGACGTTCTGGTGGGTGGCCTCGTAGAGGTCCTCCATCGCCGTCAGCGCGGCCTCACGCAGCGCCGGGCCGCGCGGGGCGCGGGTCGCGGTCTCCCACAGCCGGATGCCGACCTGGTAGCCCGCGCTGGTCTCCTCCAGGGCCCCCCAGCGCAGCAGGTCGGTGACGATCCGGTGGGCGGTCGAGAGCGGCAGCCCGGTGGCGCGCGCGATGTCGGAGAGCGTACGGCGCGGGTGGCGCGCGTCGAAGGACGCGAGCACGTCCATGGTCCGGGTGCTCAGCGAGCGCCGGTCCTCCTCACCGGTCCTGATCTTCTTGCCTGTCAACGCCACCGTCCGATGATCCGCACCCAGCGCGCGCCCGAGCCCGCAGCGCGAGTGACCTTCGTCAGAGTGATCCACTATGGTCGCTCCTCAGAGGGTTCACTCCGCGACGAATGTCTCGACCTCGTGAGCGGCGATCCACTCCTCGTCAAGGGTCACGCCGAGGCCGGGACCGGTCGGTACGTCGACGGTCCCGTCCGCGTCGACCGACTCGAGGTCGTCGCGGAAGTCGGCGTACACGGGAAAGCCATCGGAGACGCTGTGCAGGCTGGGGGCGACCAGCCCGAGCTCGTAGTAGTTGGTGTTGCGGATCGCGGACATGCAATGCCGGTGGGCCGGGCCGGGGCCGTGTAACTCGACGTCGAGCCCGAACCCCTCGGCCGCATGGGCGAGCTTCATCGCCCCGGTGATCCCGGCATCGAGCCCGGCGTCGGCGCGGACGAAGTCGGTCCCGCCGGCGACGACCTGGTCGACGTGAGCGCTGAAGCCGCGGACGTGCTCGCCCATCAGCAGCGGCGTGCGGAGCAGCTCGCGCAGCCGGCGGTGGGCGTGGGCGGAGACGCCGCCCTCCTGGTAGGGGTCCTCGTACCAGAAGTAGCCGGCCTCGTCGACGGCCCGCCCGACGGTCAGCGCGTCGGCGAACGTCACGTAGGCGCAGGCCGGGTCCAGCATCAGGGCCACGTCGGGCCCGACGGCGTCACGCACCGCGTGCACCGTCTCGATCTCACGGGCGAGCGACCCGTCGTTCCAGCCGTGCACCTTGAAGGCGCGGTAGCCCAGCCGGCGGCACTCGGCGGCGAACTCGGCGTAGTCCTTCGGCGAGGAGAGCGGCCCCGACTCGTCGCCGTGCAGGGTCGAGGCGTACGCCGGCAGCCGGTCCTTCCAGCCGCCGAGCAGCTGGGACACGGGGACGCCGTACGCCTTGCCGGCGATGTCCCACAGCGCGATGTCGATCGGGCCGATGCCGAGTCGGTCGTACTTGCGCCAGGCGCGCTGGAGCGTGGTCCAGAGGTACTCGCGACGGAACGGGTCCTGACCGACCAGCCAGCCGGCGATCGACTCGATCTGCGCCGCGGCCAGGCCGTTCACCCCGGTCGTCCAGGTGTGCTGACCCTCGACGCCGGCGTCGGTGGCGATCCGCAACACGTACCCGGTGACGGTGCGCACGCCGTCCTCGCTCGCGACGGGGTAGAAGCCGCTCGCGTCCATCGCGCGACCGGTCTGCTGCCAGCGCAGCCTCGTCAGCGACACCTGGGTGATGGCGGTCAAGGCAGTCTCCTCAGCGGTCGTGGCCGGGCAGGTGGCGCTCCGGCCGGGGGAAGGACGAGCCGGTCTGGCCGGGATAGTCGGCCAGGAGATCCTCGCGCACCTCGATGCCGAGGCCCGGAGCGTCGGCGATGACGGCGACCCCGCCCTCGACGGTGACGCCTCCGGTGATCAGGTCGTCCCGCAGCGGGTTGGCGAGCGTCGCGTCGGCCTCGTAGATCGCGTTCGACCCGCCGGCCGCCGCGATCAGGTGTGCGGCGGCGGCTTGGTTGATGACGGTGTGCGAGATGTGGGGCGCCAGCCGCAGCCCGGCCGCGCCGGCGAGCGCGGCGATCCGGAGTGCCTCGGTCAGGCCACCGACCCGGCTCAGGTCGGGCTGGACGACGTCGAGCGCGCCGCGCGAAATCCACTCGCCGAACTGCACCGCCCCCGCGAGGGTCTCCCCCGCCGCGACCGGCACCCAGCGCTGGGCGGTCAGCGACCGGAACGCCTCGATCCGGGTCTTCGGATACGGCTCCTCGAGCCACTCGACGCCCAGCTCTCGGGCCGCCGGGGCGAGCCGCGCCAGCTCGTAGGACAGCCCGAGGTTGGCGTCGGTCATGATCCGCAGCGACTCCCCGAACTCCGTGCGTACGGCACGCAACCGGGCGAGGTCGCGGTCGTGGCTGTCGCCGACCCGGACCTTCACGGCGGTGAAGCCGCGCTCGACGAGCGCCCGGACGGACTCGACCAGCCGGGCCGGCTCGGTGTAGCCGAGGGTGAACCCGCCGGCATACGCGTCCAGATGGCGGGTCTCGCTGCCGAGCAGCCGATGGACCGGCACGCCGAGATGCTTGCCGTAGGCGTCCCACATGGCCAGGTCGATGCCGCTCAGCGCGAGGGCGAAGCCGCCGGCCATCCCGGCCGAGGCGATGAACCGCTCGTTCGTCTCGCGGTTGACGCCGACCGTGTCGCTGACCCGTCGGCCGAGCACCACCTCCTGCATGGTGGTGCGGACGATCTCCGCGACGGCGGTCCCGGCGTGGCCGTGGAACGCCTCGCCCCAGCCGACGGTGCCGTCGTCACAGGTCACCTTCACCAGCACGGCGTCGCGCCGCAGCGCGCTGCCCAGCCCGAGCGGGTCGGGCCGCCGGTCGAACTGCGCGGTGACCGTGAACGCCTCGAGCGCCGTGATGTCCGGGACCGAGCGGGTCCGGGCGGGCTCGGTCACCGTGCTCCTCCGTTCGTCATGGGGTGTGCCCGCAGGGCATCCTCGTCCACCTCGCAGCCCCAGCCAGGCGCCGTCGAGATCGTCAGCGTGCCGTCCTTCACCGCCGGCGGGGTGACCAGGTCGTCGCGCCACGGCACCGCGTCGACGTCGACCTCCAGGATCGCGACGTTGGGTGCGACGGCGGCGTACTGCGCGCTCATGTGGGTCAACAGGTGGCTGCCGTAGTTGTGCGGCGCGACGTTGAGGTCGTAGTCGTCCGCGATGTCGGCGATCCGCAGCGACTCCAGCAGCCCGTTCCAGGCGACGTCCACGATCGGCACGTCGACCGCGCCGGCCTCGAGGACGCGGCGGTAGGCGCGTCGGCCGGACAGCGTCTCGCAGGACGCGATGCGGATGCCGGGCACGCTCCGGGCACGGGCGAGCGCGCCGACGTCGTCCGCGTCCACCTCGAGCCAGGCGACGCCGGCGTCGGCCAGCGTGCGCGCCAGTCTCTCGATGCCGTCGCCCTTCACGTTGAAGTTGGCGTCAAGGAACACGTCGACGCCCGGCCCCGCCCCCTCGCGCAGCGCGGCGACGACGTCGACGACGCCCGCGACGAGCTCCCGGTCGAGCTCGACGGCAGGCCATCCCGGGCCGCCCCACGCGGGCAGCCGGAGCCGGACCGCATCGCCGTCGAGCAGCATCAGGTTGGTCTTGAGCGCGCGATAGCCGGCGGCGGCCACCTGCGCCCCCATCGCGCGTACGTCGTCGAGCGTGCGCAACGGCTCGGCGAGCCCGGCCTCGGCGAGCCTGATCCGGCCGAGCCCGCAGTGCGACCAGTAGAGCGGGATCTCCTCGCGCAGCGCGCCGCCCAGCAGCTGGGCGACGCTCGCACCCTCGGCCCGCGCGGCCGCGTCGAGGCAGGCGTTGACGAGTGCGCCGGTCGCCCTCCGATTGAGTCCCTCCTCCGCCTCCCGCACGCGGGAGCGGAGCAGCTGCTCGACCCGCCGCCAGCCGGCGGCGTCCTCACCGACGAGGAGGGCGCCGAGCCGCTCGACGACACCGGCGAGCCCGATGCCCGACAGACCGCCGTCGCTGATCTCGGCCCAGCCGGTGTGCCCCGCGTCGGTGCGCACGGCGACGTACGACCAGTAGCGCGCCCCGGCGCTCGCGTGGAGGACCTCGACCCCGCTGATCCGCAGCATTCTCAGAGCCCGGCGGCGGGGACGAAGTGGACGTCGGCGGCGAGCACGCCGACGGCGACCCGCTGGCCGGGCTCGACGCCGCTGTCGATCCGCAGCTCGGCGCGGACCGAGGCGCCGCCGACCTCGAGCGCGACGTCGAGGTGGCTGCCGAGGAACGCGACCCGCTCGACGGTGCCGTCCCAGCGGTTCTCGCAGCGCTCGGCGGCCTCGCCGACCACGACGTTCTCGGAGCGGAATACCGCGGACGCGGCGTCGAGGGGTACGTCGTCCCCGGCCGCCTCCGCGCCGACGACCGCGATGCCGGTGGCGGTCTCGAGGCGACGCCGGCTCGTGTCGAGCCGGCCCGGCAGGATGTCGGCCCGACCAACGAACCTCGCGGCGAACTCCGACCGCGGCCGGCGGTAGAGCTCGCGCGGCCCGTCGGCCTGCTCGATGACGCCGTCGCGCAGCAGGACCACGTGGTCCGACATCGACATCGCCTCCGTCTGGTCGTGGGTCACGTAGACGCTGGTGATGCCGACGGTCCGCTGGAGCTCGAGCAGCTCGACCCGCATCTGCTCGCGCAGCGCGGCGTCGAGGTTGCTCAGCGGCTCGTCGAAGAGGAGCACCTTCGGCCGGGTCACGATCGCGCGGGCGAGGGCGACGCGCTGCTGCTGGCCGCCGCTCAGCTCGGTGCCGTAGCGGCGGGCGTACGACGCCAGGCCCACCAGCTCGAGTACCTCCTCCACCCGGTCGGCGACCTCCTGCTTCGGGAGCCCCTTGAGGCCGTAGCCGACGTTCTTCGCGACCGTCATGTGGGGCCAGACGGCGTACGACTGGAAGACCATGTTGATCCCCCGCTTCTCCGGGGGTACGGCGCGGCCGGGGCCGGCCACGACCTGGTCCCCCACCTTGATGGTGCCGCCCGCGGCCGGCTCGAGGCCGGCGATGCAGCGCAGCGTCGTGCTCTTGCCGCAGCCGCTGGGGCCGAGCAGGGTGAGGAAGCCGCCCGGCTCGATGGAGAACGAGATCCCCTTGACGGCCTCGACGTCGCCGTACCTGATCCGGAGGTCGTCGACGGAGAGCGCCGAGCCGCTCGGCGTCCGCGCCGCGGTGCCCGCGACGCCCGGCTGGGCCTCGGGGCTCGCCTGTGTCGTCATCTGTCCTACTGCTTTCTGTTGCTGCGTGGATGGGACTAGAGGTTGGAGGAGTCGAGCCGCACGCGGAGGACGAACCTCGCGATCAGCACGCCCGCGAGCATCACGAGCGTGAGCACGAGCCCGACCACGGCCGCCTCGCGCAGCGACCCGGCCTGGACGTAGTCCCAGGCCAGGACGGAGAGCGGGCGGGAGTTCGGCCCGGCGATCACGACGGTCTCGTTGACCTCGCGCATCGAGAAGACGAAGAGCAGGATCCAGGCCGACAGCAGCGACGGCCGCACCAGCGGGAAGCTGACCGTCCTGATGACCCGGAACTTCCCGGCGCCGGACATCCGGCCGGCCTCCTCGAGCGACCGGTCGATCTGCATCAGGCCGGTGGTGGCGAAGCGGGACGCGTGCGGCATGTAGACGCCGACGAGCGCGATGACCAGGAGGGTGAGCGTCGCGTACATCGGCGTGCGAACGTAGAGCCACACGATCCCCGTGGCGAAGACGATGCCCGGGACCGCGATGGGGAACGTCGAGACGTAGTCGACGACCGCCCCGAGCCGACCGCGTTCACGGACGACGACGTAGGCGACCGCGAGGCCGAGCACGACCGCGATCGTCGGGACCAGAACGCCGAGCCAGAGCGAGTTCTCGAACGAGTGCACGACGTCGGGCGTGGTCGCCACCGACACGAAGTTGTCGAGCCCGAGCGACATCTTGCGGAAGTCGGTGATGGAGTACGGCGTCAGCGACATCAGCGCGAGCGCGGCGTACGGCAGCACGGTGGCGAGCAGCCCGTAGAGGCCGAACGCGCCCATCACGGGCCACTTCTTCCAGCCCAGCCTGACGAGTCGCGGCCGGGTCCCGCGCGCGCCGATGGTGACGTAGCGCTGGCCGTTGCGGATCGAGCGCCGGTAGAAGTAGATGCCGGCGAGGGTGAACCAGAACATTAGCGTGCCGATGGCGGCGCCGACGGGCGGGTTGCTCGGGAAGACCGTCATCGAGCGGTAGACGCCGACCGCGAGCGGTGAGAACGAGTTGAAGTTCAGCACCTGCGGCACCGCGAAGACACCGGTGGCGAGGACGGCGACGAAGAAGAACGCGGCGGCCAGCGACGGCCTGACGACCGGGAGCGTCACCTTGAGCGCCGTGGCGATGACGCCGCGGCCGTTCATGTAGGACGCCTCCTCGAGCGAGGGGTCCACGTTCTTCAGCGCGGCCGAGACCAGCAGGTAGGCGTAGGGCACGTAGTAGAGCAGCAGCACGAACGTCAGCCCCGGGATCGAGGTGATGTTCACGAACGTGCGGTCGGTGTGCAGCATCCAGCGCAGGTTGACGTTGATCATCCCGGAGTGGGGTGCGGCCAGCATCGACCAGGCGACGGCGCCGACGAACGGCGACATGAAGAGCGGGATGATCACGCCGAGCTCGAGCAGCCCGCGCCAGCGTACGTCGGTCCGCGCGAGCACCCAGGCCGCGACCGCGCCCACGACGACCGAGAGGGCGGCCACCGCGAGGGACATCAGCAGGGTCCCGACCAACGACTTCACGTAGGCCGTGCTCGCGTAGACCTTCTCGATCGCGTCCAGGGAGAAGCCGTTGTTGGGCATGCCCGGCGCCTTGCTCTGGAACGCGCCGAAGAAGACGGTCGCGACCGGCCCGGCGATGAGACCGAGCAGGACGATCAGGACGACGACCGAGAGGGCGCTCGGCCAACGTCGTCCCTGGGCCCCACGGCGGGCGCCGCGCCCACCCCGCGGGCCGCGTGGGGCGGTCCCGGGGGTGGGGTCGGCGAGCGCGGCGGAGGGCTGCGCAGAGGTGATGTCGGTGCTCATCCGGAGTAGCCCAGAGCCTTGTTCCAAGTGTCGTAGTAGTCGCCCGAGGAGCCGGTCGCGTCCAGGAACGTCTTGTCGGTGATGAAGTCGCCCCAGGCCTGCTTGGGCTCGGCGTACCAGGACTCCTTCAGGAACGTGCGACTGTCCTTGGACTGCTTGTTGATCGGCTTCGTCTGGGTGATCTTCGAGTAGAGGTTGTCCGCCTCCGGGGTGGTCGCCCACTCCAGGAAGAGGCGCGCGGCGTAGGGGTGCGGCGCGTTCGATACGACGCCGGCGCCGAAGGCGGAGGTCACCGTCGGGTCGGGGTAGACCCACTGGATCGGCGCGCCCTGGGCGACCGAGGGCGCGGCGAGGCTGTCGGTGATGCCAACGCCGACCGCGATCTCGCCCGAGATGACGTCGTTGATCAGATCCGGCGAGCTCGCGAAGACCGGCTTGTTCGCGGCGATCTTCTTCATCGCGTCCCAGCCGTACTTGGACTTCTGGCTGCCGTCGGTCCACTGGTACCACATGGCTGCGGCCTGCTGCGACGACTGCGGGTAGTTGACGCCGATGCGGCCCTTGAACTTCGGGTCCTGCACGGCCGCCACTGGGTCGCTGCGGACCTCCTGGATCTCGGCGGGCGTGAGCTTCTCGGTGTTGTAGACCACCGTCTGGTTGGAGGTGTTCTGCAGCGGGTAGAAGTAGCCCGCCTCGCCGAGGTCGGCCGGCAGCAGGCCGGCGTCCTTGGGGGTGTACTTCGCCAGCCAGCCCTGGTCGGCGGACTGCTTCAGCGACGCGTAGTCGGTGACGCTGAAGACATCGGCCTGCGCCTGCTTGGCCGACTCCTCCTGCGCGAACCGCTGGAAGAGCTGGCTGCCGGCCAGCCGCAGCACCTGGACCTTGATGCCGTACTTGTCGGTGAAGCCCTGGGTCCACTTCTGCAGCGAGTCCTGGTTGGCGTCGCCGTACAGCGTGATCTGGCCCTCGGACTTCGCCTTCGAGACGAGGTCGGACGGCGCGGTCGCCGGCGCCGAGTCGCTGGCGGAGCCGCCTGATCCGCAGGCGGCCAGCGCGACCAGCGTCGCGGCGGCAAGGCCCACGACGCCGGTCTGTCGAAGAAACCTCACGATAGCTCCCTTGCTATGGCAGATGGCGGCCTCACGGAGGCCGTCGTACCCACGGCGGACGCACGTCGGGCAGCGTCGTCGGCCGGCCGTGCTGAGGCCACCCGAGTTGGTCGGCGCGGCAGCTGTTCGAGCGCAGGAACCATCTAAGAGATGTCAGTCACAGTTGCAACGCGTCGTCCCGCATAGCGGGTCGACGGACTCAACGGCGCACCCAACGCGTGGGACAACGCGTTGGCGGCGGCGTGCACCGCGCCGGAGAAGCGGCGGGCCTGGTCGAGCGAGGTCGCGCCGGTCACCGACAGCGCGCCGATGACCTGGCCCTGCCGCGCGAAGATCGGCGCGCCGACGCAGAACAGCCCCAGCTGGGACTCCTCGATGTCGTACGCCACGCCGCGCGTCCGGATCTCCGGGAGCTCGCGCCGCAGCACCTCGGGCTCGGTGATCGTCGCCGGCGTGAGCCGGACGAGCGGCTCGGACAGCACCCGCTCGATGAACGGCACCGGCGCGTGGGCGAGGATCGCCTTCCCCAGCGCGGTGCAATGCATGGGAAGCCGGCCGCCCACCCGGGAGTGGGGCACGCGGAGGTCGCGCGCGCTGATCTTCTCGAGGTAGATGATCTCGTTGCCCTCGCGCACGGCGAGGTTCGAGGTCAGCTGGGTGATCTGGTTGAGCGAGTGCGCGAACGGGATCGCCAGCTCCCGCAGCCGGGCATGGTCCGGGACCAGGCTGCCGAGCTCGAAGAGCCGCACCCCGAGGCGTACGCCGCCGCGGCCGCGCTCCAGGGCTCCCCACTCGAGCAGATCGGTCACCAGCCGGTGGGTCGTCGACTTCGGGATCTGAGCGCGACGCGCCATCTCGCTGATCGACAGCTCGCTCTCGTCCATCGAGAACAGCTCCAGCAGGGCCAGGCCCCGGCTCAATGACGAAACAGCGTCCTGCTCTGCGGGACGAGGCATCACGCGCTCCTTTGCTCGGGGCCACCATGATCCGCGGCGCGATCCGGTCCGACAAGCCCGAGTCCCCAGCGCCTTCGCACGCGGGCGCCGACCCCGCTGGAAAGACACGAGAAGACGTGACTGCCACCGACGAACTCCGCATCGAACCCACCACCTATCTCGCCGTCGTCACCGAGGTCCTCACCAACCTAGGCGTCACCACCGAGGACGCCGAGATCCAGGCCAGGCTCCTCCTCGAGGGCGATCTGCACGGCCACAGTTCCCACGGCGTACGCCGCCTGGCGGTCCTCGTCGGACGCTTCCGGGCCGGGCTGATCACGACCGGGCTCGGCGTCGGGGTGGACTGGTGCACGCCGACGTTCGCCGCCGTCGACGGCCGCTCCGGCTTCGGTGCCGTCGTCGCCGGAGAGGCCGTCCAGCTCGTGACCGAGCGCGCCGCGTCCACCGGGATGGCCTTCGCGGCCATCCGCAACGCCAACCACGTGGGCATGCTGGCGCCGTACATCGAGCGGATCGCGGGCGGCGGTCAGATCGGGCTCGCCCTGACGACGAGCGAGGCGCTCGTGCACCCGTGGGGAGGCTCGCGGGCGATGGTGGGCACCAACCCGATCGGGATCGCCGTCCCGAGCGCCGCGGAGCCGCTGGTGCTCGACATGTCGACGGCGTCGGTGTCGATGGGCAAGATCCTCGACCACAAGGAGCGGGGCCTGGAGATCCCGCTCGGCTGGGCCGTGGACGCCGCCGGCACCGCGACCACCGACCCGGCGGCGGCGAGCGTCGGCGCGATCTCGCCGTTCGGCGGTCCGAAGGGCTACGCGCTCGGAGTCGCGCTCGAGGCGCTCGTCGCGGCGCTCACCGGCACTGCCCTCGGCACCGCCAAGACCGGCACCCTCGACGTGACGCTCCCCTCGACGAAGGGCGACGTCTTCGTCGCGCTCGACGTCGAGCGGCTCGGCCTCACCGGTTCGCTGGAGCCGCTGGCGGCCTACTTCGACGAGCTTCGCGGCGAGAGCGTCGACCCCACCCGGCCGGTCACCATCCCGGGCGACCGGTCCCGCCAGCTGCGCGCCGAGCTCCTCGAGCACGGCATCCCCCTTCACCCGAAGATGTGGAGCGAGGTCATGGGCCTGCTCCACGAGACCCGCGAGGAGCTCCACCATGCCTGAGTCCACCGCCGCGAGCCCGTTCGGCCTGCTCCGCCTGCCCGGCGAGATCCGCTTCGGCGCCGGGGCTGTCGCCGGGCTCGTTCCGGCCGTGACCGCACTGGGCCGGCGCGTGCTCGCCTGCGCGGACCCGTTCATCGCCGGCACGGACGCGTTCCGGCAGGCGATCGCCGCGCTCGAGGCCGCCGGCGCCGAGGTGCTGGTCGTCTCCGAGTTCGCCTCCGAGCTCCCGTTGCACGAGGTCGAGGCGTGCGCGGCGCGCGCGAACGACTTCGCGCCCGAGGTCGTGCTCGGGTTCGGCGGCGGCAGCTCTCTCGATCTGGCGAAGCTGCTCGCGCTGCTGGTCCGCCACCCCGGCCCCGTGTCGCAGTACTACGGCGAGAACCAGGTGCCCGGGCCCGTCGTACCTCTCGTGGCCGTGCCGACCACGGCCGGCACCGGTTCCGAGGTGACCCCCGTCGCGGTCCTCGCCGATCCCGGTCGCGCGCTCAAGGTCGGCGTCTCCGACCACCACCTGATCCCCCACCTCGCCGTCGTCGACCCCGAGCTCACCGTCGGCGCGCCGGCCGCGGTCACCGCGCACTCCGGCATCGACGCCCTCGTCCATGCCGTCGAGTCGTTCACCGCCCGGCGCCGGTCGGCGGGCTGGACGGCGCCGGCCCGGGTCTTCGTCGGCCGCAACGAGCTCAGCGCGCCCCTCTCTCTCGAGGCCGCGCGCCTGATCCACGGCTCCCTGCGCACGGCCGTCAGCGACGGTGCCGACCTCCCCGCGCGCGAGGCGATGGCCCGCGGCAGCCTCCTCGCCGGGATGGCGTTCGGCACCGGTGGAACCCACCTGTCCCACGCGATCCAATATCCCGTCGGCGCGATGACGAAGACGCCGCACGGCCTCGGAACCGGCCTGCTGCTGCCGTACGTCGTCGCCGCGCTGCGCCCGGTGATCGACCACGAGCTCGCGGAGCTGGCCGCTGCGATGGGTCTGGAGCCCACAGCCGACGCCGCCGTCGACGGCCTGCGCTCGCTGGTGGCCGACATCGGCATCCCGACCACGCTGGCCGACCTCGGCCTCACCGCGGCCGACCTGCCGCGCGTCGTCGACCTGACCCTCGAGGTCGGCCGTCTCGTCGACAACGCGCCGGTCCCCGACGGGGTCGAGGTCAGGGAGCTCGTCACCGAGATCGCCGCGGCCGCCGTCGAGGGCCGCACCCCGCGGCCGCTCGCCTGAGCCGGCCGAAGAGAACCCTGGAGAGACGGAGAAAGACATGGAGATCCTCGCCGACCTGCACATCGGCGGCACGTGGGTGCCCGGGGAGACCGGGGAGCGCTTTCCGGTGATCGACCCGAGCGACAGCTCGGTGATCGCGGAGTTCGCGGTCGCGAGCCGGGCCGACGCCCTACGCGCGGTCGACGTCGCCGCTGCTGCCTTCCCGGCCTGGCGCGACACGTCCCCGCGCGACCGCGCGGAGGTCCTCCGCGCCGCGTTCGAGCTGCTGCGCGAGGAGCGCGAGTGGATGGCCGAGCTGATCATCCGCGAGAACGGCAAGGCGTACGCCGACGCGATCGGTGAGGCCGACTACGCGATCGAGTTCTTCCGCTGGTTCTCCGAGGAGGCGTCTCGGGTCGGCGGCGACTTCCGGCTCGCGCCGAGGGGCGACAAGCGCATCGTCGTTTCCCACGAGCCGATCGGCGTCTCGCTGCTCGTGACCCCGTGGAACTACCCGGCCGCCATGGCCACCCGCAAGCTCGCGCCCGCCCTCGCCGCCGGCTGCACCACAGTGCTGAAGCCGGCCATGGAGACCCCCCTCACGGCGGCGTACGTCGTCGACGCGCTGCAGCGGGCAGGCGTCCCCGACGGGGTGGTCAACCTGGTTACCCCGGTCGAGACCGGCCCGGTCGTGGACGCGATGCTGCACCACCCCGCCGTACGTAAGCTGTCGTTCACCGGGTCGACCGAGGTCGGCCGGATCCTGCTGCGCGAGGCCGCCGACCAGGTCATCAGCACCTCGATGGAGCTCGGCGGCAACGCACCGTTCCTCGTCCTCCCGGGCGCCGACGTCGACGCGGCGGTCGAAGGCGCCATGGTCGCCAAGATGCGCAACGGCGGCTCGGCCTGCACGGCCGCCAACCGGTTCTACGTGCACTCCTCGCTCCACGAGGAGTTCGCCGCCAAGCTCAGCGAGGCAATGGCCGCGGTGAGTGTCGGCTCCGGCCTGGACCGCTCCCACGGTCTCGGCGCGCTGGTGTCGCTGGCCGAGCGCGACAAGGTCGCCTCGCTCGTCTCCACCGCGGTGGAGGAGGGCGCGACCACCCGCACCGGCGGCAAGGGGTCCGACATGGGCGCGTTCTACGACCCGACCGTCCTCGTGGGCGTCGAGCACGGCAGCACCATCACCCGGCACGAGATCTTCGGGCCGGTCGCGGCTTTGATCTCCTACGACGACGTCGACACCGCGGTCGAGTGGGCGAACGCCACCGAGTTCGGTCTCATCGCCTACGTGTACGGCGAGCAGTCGCTCGCCCTCCGCGTCGCCCGCCGGCTCGAGTCGGGGATGGTCGGGATCAACCGAGCGCTCCTCAGCGACCCGGCGGCCCCGTTCGGCGGGGTCAAGCAGAGCGGACTCGGCCGCGAGGGCAGCTCCGAGGGGATCCACGAGTTCCTCGAGACGAAGTACCTCGGCCTCGACGTCTGACGCCTCGCGGCGACCCAGTCGACTCAGGTCCCGGTCCCGCCCCCGCGGGACCGGGCCCGGTCGTCTCGCGGACCAACCGCACGAACGCGGTCTCGAAGCCGGCCCGCTGGGTCGCGGGTGCGCCGGCGAGAGAGCTCCTGCTCCATCGCATCGATCGCCCTGCGGCAGCGGGCGAGCGTCGTACGCCCGGCTCTCGTCAGCGACACGGTCCGGTTGCGGCGGTCGGCGGTGTCCGGGGCGCGCGCGACGAGACCGAGGGCCTCGAGCCGGTCCAGGTTGGCGATCAGCCGTGTCTTGTCGCGCCCGGTCGCGGTTGCGAACTGCGCCTGGGTCGGAGCGTCGCTCGTCCCGAGCGCGCGGGCCGCGCGTCACCCGGCGCTCCTGCGCGAGCCCCTCCGCCCGATGTCGTCCGCCCTCCTTCGCAACACCCTGGGCTTCGGCCGTCTCGTACCCAGCCGGCTGTCGGCCGACGAGAGCCGGCCGTGGATCGCGGCGGCCTACCTGACCGACCCCGGCGTACGACGAGACATCGCCGCCTTCGCGCAGGGCTGGCGAGGCGACGAGCTGGTCGAGGTGGCGCCCCGGTTGCCATCGTACCGACGACCGGTGCTGCTCTGCTCGGCGCCCGAGGACCGGTACTTCCTGATCTCGCTCGGCCGGCGGCGGCTCGAGACCTTCCTGGACGCTCGGTTGGCCGAGATCCCCGAGGAAAAGACATTCCTCGCCCTCGACCAGCCGGACCAGCACCCAAGAGACACAGAAGGCCGGGCCCCAATTCGGGGTCCGGCCTGTCCGGTCGCGCGGACCGGGGTGCTAGCGAGATGAGGCTGCATCGTCGCAACGTGGGCACGGCAGCCAGTGGATGGGTTCTGCAACTCTCGGCCATTGGCTGGCGGCCGGAGCCGTTCGCCCGCGACTCGCCGCTTCCTCATTCTGGTCAGCACCACCGTGGAGGAGGGCTTGGGCTTCCTCAAGGACATGGACTGGACGATCGTGTGCAAGCGCGGAACGGCTAGTCGCGCGGAATCGTGATGGTCGGCGGTATGTGGATAGTTCGTCACCTGACTGACTTGTCCGTCGTCGGGGAGCCCTGGCAAGCAGGTGCAGTTTGGAGTTGTGGAGGTCAGAAGCTTGGCGCTGGATGCAGCGCATGAACCGTCGTCGCAGCCGAGTTGCAGCAGCGCCAACCTGTTGGAGGTGACCCAGATTGGGCCGGCGCCAACTCCTGGTCGAGGTCAACGTGGCCAAGCGGGACCTCTCGTCGGTGCTGGTCAGGTCTAACCCCTAGCGGGAGTCCTCTCGTTCTCTTCCTCGGCGATCGAGCAGATCGTCTCCAGGTAGACCGTCTGCTTCACGGCCTCCTCCTGAATGGCCCAGAGGCGCCTTTCGACCCGCCAGACCGCGAGCGCGATCCCCACGAGCAGGCAAGCGAAAGATAGCCACAGCGGCATGTCAGCACTCCTTCAAGTCATCACCATGGTGGTGGTCAGCGGACCATAACCTCCAGGCCGTGCGCTGGTGGTCGTTTTCGATCAGGTGGGGGACGAGGTAACCCGTCGTGTCGTCGGCGCACACGTGTCGTTGGCGCACAGTCGTCCGCTGCCATCGGCCGGGTCGTCGATGGGCCGGCACGTGCGATGGTGAAGGTCGTCAGTCCACCTGTCGCTGCTCAGGCCAAACAGGACCGAGATCCCCGCGCGACCGCGATCATGCCTCGATGGACGTCGACAACGACCTGAAGACGGTCCGGCGCAAGAACACGGGTCTGCCGCGACTGTGACTGCGATGATCTCTGCCTAGGCGTGCGCTTGCGCACGCGCCTGCCCAGACGGGGTCTTGCCTGTGCTGGCCGCTGTTGCTAATCCGCCGCCCAGTAGTCCCCGCGTCGTCTCTGCTGCCTGCGCATCAGCGTCTCGACTTCCGCAGCCACAACCCGGCCGACGGCGTGACATCACGCAGGTTTCCAGGCCGTGGCAGCCAGCAAAGGCTGTCTGCTCCGGTCGTAGCGAGGATCTCCGGCTGGCCCGTGGTTCGGAATCGGCCCGTCTCAGGGCATCGCGATCTGCACCGGAACAGCGATGCGACCGCGAGCGACGTACAGGGCTCGTCCGGGCGGGAGGAATTGGGGAGCGGTGCTGTGGATGAATCGTCCTTCGGCGCGGTCTCCGGAGTGAAGCAGTGTTGGGGTACCGAGTTCGATGAGGGGCTGGAGGATGGGGTCGAAGATGGCTCTGGCGGCGCCACCCATGCGTCGGGCTACGATGAGGTGGAGGCCGATGTCTCGGGCGTATGGCAGCAGCGGAGCCAGTGGGGACAGCGGGTTGCCGGCCTGGGTGGCAACCAACTCGTAGTCGTCGACCACCACGTACAGCTCCGGTCCTCGCCACCAGTCACGATCGACAAGCCGCTGCCTGGGCAGATCAGCGGGAGGCAGTCTCTTGCTCAGCTCACCGTGGAGCTCTTGGGCCAGTTTGCTGGCGTTCTCGTTGGTGGTGGCGTAGCCGACGACGTGGCTCTCGCTGATGTCATCCATGTGTGCGCGCCGATAGTCGATCGCGGCGATGGCGACCTGGTCGCCGGTGCGGCCGCGTGTGGCCTGTTGGATGAGGAGGCGCAGGGTGGCGCTCTTGCCGCTCTCGTTGTCGCCGAAGACCATCAGGTGTGGATCGGCTCCCTCGAGGTTGAGCACCACGGCGCGGTGGTCACCGGTGATGCCGATCGGCAGTTGGCCGGGCGCCTCGGTAGGGGAGGTCGCGGACGGTGATCTTCTGCGGGAGCTGGCGCACTGGTGGCACCGTGGTGTGTGGGTATGCATCGCGGACGCGCTGGACCGAGATCGCCCACAGGTCGGCGGTCTGTGCGTGCTCGTCGCCGCGGACAAGTTGGGGCAGTGCCACCTGCATCATGAGATGTTCGGTGGTCAACGCCCGTCCGGGAACGGACGGCTTGATCTGTGCCATCAGCTTGCGGTCGATGTTCGAGTCGTAGGAGTCGGCGAGCCCGCAATTCGATGCGTTGCCCGAAGGAGTTCGCGGTCCGGGGACGCAGGTCGTGCGGAGAGTTGGCAGCAACCACGACGTGGACGCCGTAGGAGAGGCCGCGGGAGGCGATCTCGGCCAGCAGGGACTCAGCATCGTCCATCTGCTCACGCATCAGCGACCGGCCGTCGAACAGTACGAACATGTCGCTGGTGTCGACGTCTGCCAGTCCGGGCGTGTTCTGGCTATGTTCGTCGCCGCTGGCGCCCTTCTGCAGGGTCCGGAGTTCAGCCATGTCGCTGACGGAGTGGGCGTGGAGGAGTTGCTCACGTTCGTCGATGGTGCTCAGCGCGTGTCCCAAGACGGCGCGGACTCGCTCGTTGTCCGTGCGCGGAGCCACCGTGCCGACGTGAGGTAGTTGCTCGATGCCTCGTAGGGAGCCGCCGAAGTCGATGGCGTGGACGCTCACCTCTGTCGGCGTGTAGGTCGCAGCCAGTGAGAGCACGAGAGTGCGCAGAAGGGTGGACTTCCCGGTCTGTGGTGAGCCGACGACGAGCAGGTTTCCTTGCCCGGCGCCGAGGTCGATGACGGCGCCGGTTTGTTGTTGGGCTCGTGGGTTGTCCAGGAGGCCGATGAGGGCCGGCAGTCGGCCGCGCTGGGGAGGCATCGGTAGTTGGGCGAGGTCGTAGAGGGTGATTCTCGGTGGCAGCGGCGGGTGCCAGATCAGATGGGAGTCTGCTTCCACCAGTTCCAAGGTGGTGGCCCTTGATGCGGAGGTCTGGTGCAGAGAACCAGCGTGTTCGTCCGCGGCCTAGGCCGGCGCCGAGGGAAGCGCTCTGAGCGGCTCGAGGACAGCCGTGGTGTTGAATAGTCGGATCGGCTCCCCGTCTTCCGCTGTTCGTGCGCGGGGGCGGCGGAAGGGCGCGGACAGGTGCCCGGCCTGGAACCGCTGGTAGTCGCTTGGCCATGCCCATGAGGCCATCGAACCGCCTCGCCGCAGCATCAACAAGGCGTAGGCCTTGCTTATCTTTCTCCGAGCAGGCTAGGCAAGCTCATCGTCGCGGTGGATCCACGGGTGGTCACCTCCGTAGAGGCGCACGACGGTCTGCGCGACCTCCTTGGCACTGGCGCGACCGTAGCGGTCTGTAGTGTCTTCCGGCTCATGGCGGGCGAATCGGATGGCAACGCTCTTGGAAGCTGCGCGCTCGACGAGCGCGATGGCGTGGTGACGCAGGACATGGGCTGTGACCTGTCGCTTGTCGGCCCACTCGTAGGCGGCCTGAAGACGGTCGAAGATGTAGTCCAGGCGCCGGTCGGTGATCGGGATCCAGTCAGCGGACCGGCCGGGCCGGTACCTGAAGACCTTGTCATCGGCGCGGCGCGCGCCCCGGGCGATCGCGAAGTCGCGCAGCTCCTGGACGAACCAGTCAGGCGCCGGCTGGTCAACGACCTTGCCGAACTTCTCGTCGAGGCGGACCGTGCACTCCTCGGTATCGAGCCATCCGAGCTCGAGGTTGGTCAGGCCCTCACGGCGCGCACCGGTGATCATGACGGTCTTGCACAGCATCACGTCGAGCTCGGGGTCGTTCCCGGTGCCGGCGATGAAGGACCAGAAATCCTCCATCCAGACCGCGCGCAGCGGGCGACGCGATCCTTCTAGGCGTGCGGGCTTGTCGACCTCCTGCGAGGGGTCGAAGCCCTTGGCCAGGTGGCGGTCCTTGACGGCGATCTTGTACATGCGTCGCCATGCACCGACAGCGTTGTACTTTGCCCCGGTGGCGGTGGTGTCCCGCTTGACGCGACCGGCTGCCATGCGGCGCAAATTGCGCCACTCGGCACCCAGGAGGGTGCGCTGCTCGATGAAGGTCAGTGCGTACTCGAGTTCCGAGGCGAGCACCTCATGGGCCCAGCGGTCACCAAGACCGGAATAGAGCTTCTCGTCCTCCGGTGAGGTGGCGGGCCAGCCGTCGCAGAGAAAGGTGAGGTAGGTGCCGTAGGTCCGCAGGGTGCTCTCCGACAGCCCGGCCTTGGTCTTCTCGACGAGGTCTCGGATGCGAATCGGGTCGCCAGGCACCATGGCGTGCGCGGCACGATCAGTCGCCGTGCTGGGGCTATAGGCGCCTACCGGGCGGCTTTCGGGTACTGCCGCCGCTCCATGGAGTCCGAGGGTCTGCGGCGTGATCAGTCCAGCGTCGAGAAGAGCCTTGACGGCGTGGAGGGCGCCAGCGACTGCATCACTGAGCTGCCCGTTCTCAGGGGTGACGGCGCTGTTGGTCGTGTCGGCGGGGCCGGCGGTGGTCATGTCGTTGGTGCGTTGCGTATGGGTGGTCATGCTGATCTCCGTTGTTTGGTGGGTGCCGGTCTCGTGTGCGAGCCGGCGGCGACGTTGGGGGACCGTCCGGCCTGTTCGGGGCGGTGCAACTGATCACCACGACTTTCTGAGTTCAATTTCTGCCGGCCCGTGCGTGTCAATCCGCGGCTCGGTTTCTCAGCCGCCGGCCGCGGGGACGAAACGAGCCCGCACCGTCGAGCGCCGCCGCTGAGGGGCTGACACCTCGTCCTCGCCGTCGTCCTCGTTGGACGGCTGCTCCGGGACCAGGGCGCTGAAGTCGCCGGTGAGCATCTGGAGGGCATCCTTCGCGGGGAGTAGCAGCAGCTGGCCGAGTGGCGGCACCGCGATCGCCGCCACCTGGGTCATCGATCCGGCCTCGGGCGTCCCGGCCAGGGTCCCGATGTCGAGCTTCGCCTTCGCGTTCGACGGCAGGGGCAGGCGACCGTCCTTGTCGATGCGGACGATGCTCTGTGTGGGCGTCGTGCGCGCGCCCTTCTCGACGAGGACACCGTCGGGCGTCAAGACAAGGACGAGTGCTGTCGTCCGGTCCCAGCCCAGCTGGTTGGCCAGCGTCTTGATGTTGAGTCGGCCCTGCGAGTCGGTCGCCGGGAAGGCTCCTATTCGCGCGACACCATCACGGCGGGCACGTTGGAGCGAAGTGACTGACGCAAGCGAGCCGGTCTCCGGGCGCCGACCAGCCGCCTCGACGTCCTCGGCGCAACAGGTGTCGCTGTTCAGGTCGCCGGGACGTGGGCTGTCTGGCGCGCGCAGCAAGCTGGCCGGGATGGCCAGCGAGACCCCGCTCGGGCCAGCGGGGCGCTCTGGCCGCTCGAGCCGGTTCACGGGTTGAGAGCGGTTGGGGTCGTTCGGGCGGACGGGCGGGGTGATCCGGCCGACCTGATGACGTCGGCGGAGGTGAGAGTCGAGACCGTGAGGCATGGCCTGATTGGTCCGGGACGTGACCGGGACGTCAGCCCCTGCACACGGCGTCGAAGTCGCGGCTAGGTCCTCCCCGTCTCGGGTGTCGGTGTCAACGCTGGCGCTGCCGTTCGAAGAGACCGCGGGATCCGGGCGCGCGGCGGCGGAGACGGGACCGTCTCCAGCGTGGTGAGCCACGTCAACGAGATGAGCAACCGGTTCTCCGACCGCCGGCGGCGCAGAAATGCCAAAGGCCGGGCCAGCCAGCTCTCGCTGACCGCCCGGCCCTTGAACCAGGGGAATTCCCCTGGTCTCTGTGCGCGAGGGGGGAGTTGAACCCCCACGCCCTTTCGGGCACACGGACCTGAACCGTGCGCGTCTGCCTATTCCGCCACTCGCGCTTGAAGCATGCTGAGGCTATCCCAGCGCGCCGGGGTTCCCCAAACCGGGGCGCACCGGGGGCCCGGGGCACGGCGCGCTGACCAGGCCTCGTCTACGGTCCCCCGATACGATCGCTCGCAGCCCGGTCGAAACAGCCGGGGCCGTCGGCGTGCGAAGACCCTGCAGGAGACAGCCGCCGACACGACAGTGAGCCACGACCGGACAGCAGACGGAGAGGAGATCGCGTGGGTGGGCTGCAGCGGTTCGAGCAGCGCCTGGAGGACTTCATCTCCGGGGCGTTCGCGCGCGCCTTCCGATCGGCGGTGCAGCCGGTCGAGATCGCAGCGGCGCTGCAGCGCGAGGTCGACAACAACGCCCAGATCCTGAGCCGACAGCGGCGACTGGCGCCCAACGACTTCCACGTGGAGCTCTCGCCGGCCGACATGGCCCGGCTGGCGCCGTACGACTCGGCCTTGGCCGACGAACTGCGCGGCCAACTGCAGGACCACGCCGACCAGCAGGGCTTCGTCTTCCCGGGGAAGATCAGCATCGGCTTCGAGGAGAAGAAGGACCTCACCACCGGCCGGTTCCGGATCAAGAGCCGCGCCCAGGCGGCGGTCACCGGGGAGTCGATGTCGGACACCCAGGTACGCCGCGCGCGGGCCTACCTCGAGATCAACGGCACCCGCCACCCCCTGCACGCCTCGTTGGTCGTGGGTCGCGGGACCGACGCCGATCTGCGGATCAACGACCCGGGTGTGAGCCGCCGCCACGTCGAGTTCCGCATGCGCGCCGACGACCGCGGCGGACTCCAGGTCGAGGTCCACGACCTCGGCTCCACCAACGGCATGCTGGTCGACGGTCAGAAGATGGGCAGCGCCCTCCTCGACGACGGCAGCCGCGTCCGCATCGGCACGACGACGATCACCGTGCACGTGGTGGAGGAGTCGCCATGAGCGAGCGCAAGCGAGCGAACATCGAACCCGTCATGCCACCGCGTCCATATCGTCTCTTCCTGCCCACGGAGGCGGCGGCATGAGCCAGTTGACCCTCTTCCTCATCAAGATCGCCTACCTGGCGATCCTGTGGATCTTCGTCCTCGCCGCCATCTCGGTGATCCGCTCCGACCTGTTCGGCGCGCGGGTCCCCGACGCCGCGCGCAACGCGGCCGCGGAGCGCTCGCCGCGCAAGCAGAAGGCCACCAAGGCGCCGAGGCGCGGCGTCCCGACACAGGTCGTGGTCGTCGACGGGCCCAGCGCCGGCACCTCGGTGTCCCTCCAGTCCGCGCCGATCCTCATCGGGCGCGGTGCCGACGCCCAGATCGTGCTCGACGACGACTACGTCTCCACGCGTCATGCGCGGATCGCCGTCTCCGGTGACCAGTGGTTCGTCGAGGACCTCGGCTCGACCAACGGCACCTACATCGGCAGTGTCCGGATCAACCAGCCGACCGCCATCTCGCTCGGCACCCAGGTGCGGATCGGGAAGACACTTCTGGAACTGCGCAAGTGACCGACGAGATGACCCCGACGGCCGCCCCGGCCCTGCGACTCGAGTACGCCGCGATGTCCGACGTCGGGCGGGTCCGCAAGGACAACCAGGACAGCGGGTACGCCGGCCCCTGGCTGCTCACGGTCTGCGACGGCGTGGGTGGGGCTGCCCGCGGTGACATCGCGTCGAGCACGGCGGTCCAGCAACTCCGCCGGCTCGACGAGCCGCCCACCCCCGGCCACACGGAGGAGGACCTCCTCGGCCTGGTCTCGGGGGCGCTCCACCGGGC